>JBDTFN010000168.1:0-6888 GCA_039937915.1 Jatrophihabitans sp.
CGCGTCGCGAAGTTCCTGCTCGCTCCCGACACGGCCATCGATCTCTCCCCGCGATCGGCGCGTGACGTGCCGGCCGTCGCTGCGGCGAAGAACATGCGAGCGCTGATCGAGGCGGAATTCGGGGTGACGATCAGACGAAAGATCGAGCACGGCGTGCACCCACAGCAGCGCAGCGTCGTCGTCGAGCTGGAATCGCGCTTCCCACAGGTGTTCGATCAGGTGGCGCGCTCACGTTTCCGTCACCCTGACGACCTGTCGATCGTCTCGTCACTGCAGCACTTCTTCGCCTTCGTGAGCGGGCGTGCCGTGCCCGGCGACTGGGGTTTCCGCTACCAGGACATCAGCCGCCCCGACACGGCCCGGCGGCTCGACCAGATCCTGCGCGAGCGTCCGCAGTCGTTCTGTCTCAATGACATGGACAGCACCGAGGAACACCTGGACGGACAGCACGCAGCACTCACCCAGTTCTTCGGCGAGTACTTCCCCCTACCCGCCCCGTGGGAGCGTCGCCCGACGACGTCCTGAGCGCGTGGATCGCGTCGAGCGGCTAGTGCCGCACCCGGTACACGACGTGGCCACCCGCCCTGACGAGGACGCCATCGGAACTGATGGCGCGCTGGGTGGCCTTGCTGATTCCGGTGCCCCCTCGCCGCATGATGATGATGGCGTCACCGGATCGCAGGTAGCGGGTGAGGTCGGCCTGCCAGCGATGGTTGTTGGCGCGGGAGACCCCCGCCGGGCGAGGTCGATCGGGTCCATACGTACGTCCGGTGACGTCGATCCAGTTCGGGCACCCGTGGGCGAGCCCCCGCGAGAGCGCGTTGAGTTCGATCTGACCCATCGGCTCGTCGGACATCACGCAGGAAGCCCCGGCTACGCCCTGGATGAGTCGGGCCGTACCCCGGAAGGGCTGCACCGCCGAGGCTCCGAGAAGCAGGACAACGGCCGAAATCGACGCGACGGCCACGGTCGGCAACCAGGCCATCGCCGTTGCTCTCGGTAGCCCTTCTGCCGCGTCACGACGGGTCGCGGCGGCAGCCACGGTCAGCGCGAGGCCTACCGCAAGATAGTCACAGTAGTAGGCGAACCAGGAGGGCGCGGCCAACACAAGGGCGAGCTGCACGGCAACGAGGATGACCACCGGACGGGCGATCGTGACGCGCCACGCGCGGACCACCACGACGGCGAAGATGATCACGATGATGATGCCGCCGACGACCTCTCCGCTGCGACTGAGGTACGCGCTGAGTCGAGTCAGCGTCGTCAGGTCCCCGATGCGGCTCAGCGGATTGGAGTTACCGCGGTTGCGTCCGAGCTGATCGCTGATCACCGAGGACCACATCTGATGTGGGGCGAGCAGGAAGAACGGAAGGTTGACCAGTACTGCGGACGCGCAGGCACCGGCGAGCATGGCCGCTGCGCCGCGCACCCGACGGTGGGTCAGGGCGTACCAGACCATGACGCCAACGGCGGGAACGATCCACCAGATCTTGACACTCACCGCCAGTCCGAGCGCCACCCCCGCGGCGACGATGAGCCAACGGCTGTTGCGGTGTCGCGCAGTTGCTACCGCGAGCAGCGCGCAGAGGAAGTAGAAGTTCCCCACGGGTTCGAGCTTGGTCAGGTACTCCGAGCCGATCGCGCCGAACCAGGTCGCATAGAACAAGGCACCGATCAGAGCGGGCGTCCGACCGAAGCCGAGCTTCTTCCCGATCACCAGGACCAGCACGGCGTTCACCGATCCGAGAATGGCGAACGACAGGTTCGCGATCGTGAACGCCCACTCGTCGCTGACCAGCCTGGTGAGCCACGCAAACGGGGTGAGCGACAAGATCATGCCCGGCGGGTGCAGGTAGACGAAGTCGCGATACGGCACCCGGCCGTGGCTCAACGCATCCGATGCCCCGAAGTACACCGCCGCGTCGTAGCCGAACGAGCCGTGCAGCCCGCCCGAACGCAGGATCACGGAGAGCCGCGCGACTGCAGCGACGACGAACACGAGGACTACGGGCCACCACGCGCGTCGCGCGGTCGGGCGACCGAGCGACGCGGTGTCGGGCACGGCATTCGTCGAGATCGTCATGGTCGTTCGCCCACCTGTCTCCGGGGCCGGAGAGGCTCGGCGGGTCGACCGTATGGGATCGATGCTTAGGAAAGCCTGGCGCCGTCGGAATGGCGCGCAGGTTGCACCGCGTCGGTCAGATCAGGCCGCCTCCCGCGCCGACCGCTTCGAGCAGGGTGTCGGTGTCGGCGAAGGTCTTGGCGATGACCGCGGTGCGCTTGACGTAGTGCCCGACCGGGTACTCCATCGTCATCCCGATGCCGCCGTGCAACTGGATCGCGTCCTGCCCGACGTGCCGCGAGGACAGGTCTATCTGAATCTTCGCGGCCTGGACGTTGCGCCGCCGACCCTCGACGTCGTCGTCGGCCAGAGCCCGCTGCGCCAGCATCGCCATGCTTCGGGCCTGCTCGAACGATACGTACATGTCCGCCGCGCGAAACTGCAGCGCCTGGAAGGTCGAGATCGGGATCCCGAACTGCTGGCGGGTCTTGAGGTAGTCGACGGTCAGCCACAACATGCGGTCCATGGCCCCGACCGCCTCGGCGCAGAGGGCCGCCGTGGCGACGTCGATGACGCCTTCGACGGCGGCGAGTGCCTCGTCGAGCGGTCCGACCGCTTCGGCCGGCGTACCCGCGAACAGCACGTCAGCGCCGCCGAGCCCGTCCTGCATCCGGTAACTGTCGCGCTGCACCGCCGACGCGTCGACGAGGAAGAGCCCGACCACACCCTCGGGCGTGCGTGCCGTCACCAGCAGGTGATCCGCGACGTCGCCGCCGAGGACGGCGATCTTCTCGCCGTCGAGTGTCCACGAATCGCCCGAGGGCGTTGCGGTGGTGGCGATGTCGGTGAGCGACCAGCGCGAGCCGGCCTCGGTGGCCGCGAACGCGAGCAGGGTGTCGCCGGCGGCGACGCCGGGCAGCAGCGCCTGCTTCTGTTCAGCACTACCCGCAGCGGCGACGAGCGCCCCGCCGAGCACGACGGTGGCGACAAACGGTTCGAGTACCAGAGCCCGACCGAACTGCTCCATCACGACGGCGAGTTCCCCGACGCCCATGCCGGCGCCCCCGTACTGCTCGTCGAAGGTCAGCCCGAGCAGCCCGAGTTCGGCGTACTGCTTCCACATCTCGCGCGACCAACCCTGGCCGTCGGCGTCGGAGAGCAACGTCAGGCGGGTGTTGGCGTCATATCGTTTCTCGAGCAGACTCTTGACGGCGTCGCCCAGCATCTTCTGCTCGTCGGTGAGATCGAGTTCCATGGTCGTCGTCCCTCTCAGAACTTCAGGATCTGCTTGGCGATGATCGTCCGTTGGATCTCGTTGGATCCGCTGTAGATCGACGCCTTGCGCCAGTTGAAGTAGGTCGGCATCGCATCGAGCGCACCGTCGGGCAGGTCGGCGAAACCGTCCGGGACATCGGTGTCCTCCCGGTAGGCCAGCGCGGACGGCCCGAGCACGTCGACGAGCAGTTCAGTGGCCTCCTGCTGCAGTTCCGAACCCTTGAACTTCAGCACCGACGAGACCGGGTCGGGCTTGCCGGGGCCGAGCTTCTTCTCGGTATCCAGAACGCGCAGCACGGACATCTCGATGGCGGTGACCTCGACCTCGAGCCGGGTCAGCCGCGCGCGGAACAGTGGGTCTTCGAGCAGCGGACGGCCACCGGACGTCGTCTCCGCCGCGATCCGCTTGATCCGCTTGATGCGAGCCTTCGTCTGGCCGACCGCGACCACGCCGGTGCGCTCGTTGCCGAGCAGGAACTTGGCCTGGTCCCAGCCGGAATTCTCCGCACCGACGAGGTTCTCGACCGGCACCCGGACGTTGTCGAAGAAGACCTCGTTGACCTCGTACCCGCCGTCGATGAGGTGGATCGGGCGGACGGTGAGGCCCGGGGCGTTCATCTCGATCAGCAACATCGAGATGCCGCGCTGCTTCTTCACCTCCGGATCGGTGCGGACCAGATTGAACATCCAGTCCGCGTGCTGAGCCAGCGTCGTCCACGTCTTCTGGCCGTTCACGACGTACTCATCGCCCTCACGGACCGCCGAGGTCTTCAACGAGGCGAGGTCTGAGCCCGCGTTCGGTTCGGAGAAGCCCTGGCACCACCAGATGTCGAGGCTCGCCGTCTTGGGCAGGAACCGTTCCTTCATCTCCTGGCTGCCGAACTGGGCGATGACCGGACCGATCATCTGGGTGTTGAAGGCCACCGGCGCGGGGACGTGCGCGAGCAGCATCTCCTCCGAGTACAGGTGTCGCTGGACCGGCGTCCAGTCCTGCCCGCCCCACTCGACCGGCCAGTGCGGCACGGCCAGGCCGTGGCTGTTCATGATCTGCTGGCACTGACGGATCTCGTCCTTGGTGGCGTGACCACCGTGTGCGAGCTTGTCACGGACCTCCTTCGGGAACTCCGTGGTGAAGAACGTCCGCATCTGTTCGGCGAACGCTCGTTCCTCCTTGCTCAGGACGATATCCATGCTGCTGCTCCCGGTGGTTACTCGCTGGTCACCTCCAGCATGCCCGACCGGCGCAGGGCTCGGACACCGAACCCGCATCCGGACACGTGAAACCGAGCACGGTGGATCAGAAACCCAATCAGGACCGGCCCAAACCCGTACACAGCTCTGACAACATCGTGCCCCGCCGGGCGGCGTTCGCGCACTACAGTTCGCTGCGTGCCCCCGGAATCCCGGCCGCGCGGACTGATCCTCGTCGTCGAGGACGAGCCGGCCATCGCTGACGTGATCCGGATGAACCTGGCCAAGGCCGGGTACGGCGTCCACGTCGAGACACACGGCGACCGCGGGTTGGACGCGATCCGCTCGTTGCGTCCTGCGGCGGTGATCCTCGACGTCGGCCTGCCCGGCCTCGACGGAATCGAGGTCTGTCGCCGATTGCGAGCCGCCGAGGACTGGACGCCCGTGCTGTTCGTGACCGCGCGCGACGACGAGGTCGACCGCATCATCGGCCTCGAACTCGGCGCGGATGACTACATCACCAAGCCGTTCTCGCCCCGGGAACTCGTCGCCCGCGTCGGGGGTGTTCTTCGCCGTACCCAGGGGCGTCCGACCAACGCGCCCCAGACGGTGGGGGCGGTGACCCTGGACGCCGTCCAGCGGCGGGTGTTCGCCGGCACGACCGAACTGGCCCTCACCGTGACGGAGTTCGACCTGCTCGCCCACCTGATGCGCCGTCCCGGGCAGGTCTTCACCCGCGAGCAGCTGCTCAGCGAGGTATGGGGTTACTCGTCCGTTGCCGGAACCCGCACCGTCGATGTTCATATTGCGCAACTCCGCGCGAAATTGGCAGGGGCCAGCCCGATCCGCACCGTGCGTGGGGTCGGCTATGCGGCCGAGAACGGTTGATCCGCATGCCCGGGCGGCCGGCGTGGCTCCGTCGACGGCGGACGCTGGCCACCCGGATCGCCCTGCTCAGCGTAGGGATCGTGCTGGTCACCGGCCTCGTCGCCGGTCTGCTGGCGGCCGGTCTGATCCGTAACCAGGGCGCCGGTAACGCTCGCAACGCTCTCGGCAAACAGGCCGACATTGCGCAGATTGTCGTGACCGATACCGGCGCCGTCGCCAAACGTCGGCTCGCGAAGTCGCTCAACGCAGTGCACATCCGGTTCGGGTTCATCACCGAGAAGGGCGTGGTGGTCACCAGGAACGCCCGCATCCGTTCGGTGTTGACCCCGGCGGACATCGCGCGCATCAACGCCGGGCACAGCGTGTCGGCGATCCGGGACGGCGGCACGGTGTTTCTTGAGGGGCGCTCGACCGGTAGCGGGCGCGGCGTCGTGCTGTTACAGGCCCGTCGTGACGCGGTCGCCCAGAACGAGGCGGCGATCCGGCGCATCATCCTGGCCCTGCTCATCGCCGGCGCGTTGGCGATCGTGCTCGGTCTGCTCGTGGCGTGGCGACTGGCCCGGCCGCTCCGTCGGACGGCCGCAGCCGCGCACTCCCTCGCCGCGGGTAACCGCGACGTCACCCTGCCCGCGGACGGACCGGCCGAGGTCGTGGAGGTCAGCGAGGCGGTGAACAGCATCGCCGGGGCACTGCGCCAGTCCGAGAGTCGCCAGCGTGAGTTCCTGCTCTCGGTCTCGCACGACCTGCGCACCCCGCTGACCGCCATCACCGGATACGCGGAGTCACTCGCCAACGGCGTCGTCCCGGCCGATCAGACGGCGCGGGTCGGTGGGGTCATGCTGGGTGAGGCGCAGCGGCTGGGACGTCTGGTCGGTGACCTGCTCGACCTCGCCCGCCTGGGTGCCGAGGACTTCCGCGTCGAGATCGGCACGGTGGACCTCGTCCCACTGGTCGGCGCCGCGGCCCAGGTGTGGGCCGACCGGAGCGCGGCACAGGGTGTGCGGTTCACGCTGGAATCCGTCGACCGGTACGTCCTTGCACGCACCGATCCCAACCGCGTCCGACAAGTGCTGGACGGGCTGTTCGACAACGCGTTGCGGGTGACCCCGGCGGGCCGTCCGATCGTGCTGGCCGTGCGGTCCGAGGCCGACGGCGCGGCCGTGGTCGAGGTGCGTGACGGGGGGCCGGGGCTGTCCGATGACGACCTCGCCGTCGCCTTCGAACAGGGCGTGCTGCACCAGCGCTACCGCGGGGCGCGGCAGGTGGGGACCGGCCTGGGCCTGGCCATCGTCCACGGCCTGGTGACGCGACTCGGCGGGCACATCGAGGCCGGACATGCGAAGGAGGGAGGCGCACGGTTCACCGTGCACCTCCCTCCGGGCTGACCGTGAGGCGTCAGCCCTGCAGAAGCGCTATTACTTCTTGAACTCGACTACTTCTTGAACTCGACGACCCGCTCGGCCGTCGGCTTG
>JBDTFN010000169.1:0-7727 GCA_039937915.1 Jatrophihabitans sp.
TCCTCGTCCACAACGCCGGCATCACCCGCGACAAGTTGATGGCGAACATGAAGCCCGCGCAATGGGACTCCGTGATCGCGGTCAACCTCGAATCGCAACTGGCGATCAACGCCGCCCTGCTCGACAGCGAACAACTCAACGACCAGTCGCGAGTGGTGTGCCTGTCGTCCACGACCGGGTTCTCCGGCAACCGCGGTCAGACCAACTACGGCGCGACGAAGGCCGGCGTGATCGGTCTGGTCCGGGCCTCGGCCGCGTCCTTCGCCGGGCACGGGGCGTCCACGATCAACGCGATCGCGCCTGGGTTCATCGACACCGAGATGACCGCGAAGATGCCCTTCGCCACCCGCGAGGTCGCGCGGCGGCTGTCCTCGCTGAACCAGGCCGGGTTGCCGGTCGACGTCGCCGAAGCCGTGTCCTGGCTGTCCTCCCCCGGCGCCGGCGGCATCAACGGCCAGGTGCTGCGGGTCTGCGGGCAGAACCTCGTGGGGGCATAGCCCCGATGCCCGCGCTCAGTTCCGCGCCGTCGCTGCTGCCGCTGTACGCCCGGGCGGCGGTGACCGCTCCGCTGCACCGCGGCGACGCGCTGCCCGAGTCGGAGTACACCCTCGCCGACCAGGTGATCGATCCGGCGCACCTGGCCGAGTACCAGCGGGTGTGCGGATTCGGCGTCTCCGACGTCCTGCCGCCGACCTACCTGCACGTCCTGGCGTTCCCGCTCTCGGTCGCGCTGATGACCGAGCGGGGGTTCCCGTTCCCGCTCGTGGGCATGGTGCACGTCGAGAACTCGATCACGCTGGCCCGTCCGGTGCGGTCGGAGGAGACGGTGTCCTTCACCGTGCGGGCCGCGGACCTACGTCCGCATCCGGCCGGGCGCGTCTTCGATCTGCTCGCCCGGGCCACGGTCGACGGCGAGACGGTGTGGACCGGACGCTCGACCTACCTGCGGCGCGGGAAGTCGGCCGAGCCCAAGGCCGCCCGGACGGAGTTGGGACCCCAGCAGGGCTCGCTCGCGCTGGTGCGGGTGCCCGGTGACATCGGCCGGCGCTACGGCGCCGTGTCCGGGGACCGCAACCCGATCCACCTGTACGCGCTGACGGCGAAGGCGTTCGGTTTCAACTCCGCGATCGCGCACGGGATGTGGCTCAAGGCGCGCACGCTGGCCACGCTCGAGGGACGGCTGCCCGACGCGTACACCGTCGACGTGGCGTTCAAACTGCCCGTGCCGCTGCCGTCCACGGTGTCGATCGCGGCCGTCGGTGCGGGCGAGGACTGGACGCTGGACGTTCGCGCGGCGAGATCCGGCAAGCCGCATCTGGCCGGGTCGATCAGTCGCTGAGGGGTCCGCGGCTGGGCCGCGGGTCGGCTCAGCGGCGGGAGAAGCGGTTGTTCTTCATACCGCCGGCCAGGGTGAAGCCGAACAGCACCAGGGCGATGACGAACAGCCAGAACAACGTCTTCACGAGCAGCCCAATCAGGGCCAGCACCACCCAGATCGCGAGCAGGACGAGCAGGATCCGTCCGATCGTCATGTCTTACCTCCTCGGCTAGACAACACCCCACCGCGCCTGATGGTTCCGCGACGCGGGTCAGCTGGTCGGGGGCGGACCGTCGGACGCCTCGTTGGTCGGCTCGTCGCCCGTGGTGGTGCCCGGCTCGTCGCCCGCGGGCGCGCTGGAGGAGGTGGTGCGCTTGAACCAGTCGACGAACCCGTCGGCCGCCCCGCCCACGCTGTTGCCGATGTTGCGGACGGTCGTGACGAGCGGATCCGTCGACTCGTCGATGCGTTTCTTGTACGTCCGGGTGGCCTCCCGGGCGTTCTCGGCGAAGCTTGCCGAGTGCTCATCACCGCGGCGGGGGTACTGCCCGCGCAGGATGGCGGCGTACTCCGGCGAGTTACCCCAGCGTTGCAGCTCGGCGGCCCGGACGACGGCGAAGGGGTGCGTGGTCTTCTCGGTGTTGAGCAGCTTCAGCACGCCGTCGCGCAGATCGCCGGCCGATTCGTATTCGGCGGCCTGGTCGAGGAAGGCCCCGGCGTCGATCTGGTCCAGGTGCGCCCCGCCGGCGGTCTTCATGTGCACCCGCAGGGAAACGTCGAGCTCCTGGCAGGCGAGCAGCCCGGCGCGATCGCCGGACAGTTCGGCCTTGCGCTGCCATTCCCGCAGCGCGGCGACGAGGACGCGCAGGGCGAGCCCGCCGGCCGGGATCCAGCCGAAGGAGCCGATCAGGTTCAGCAGGTGCATCAGCATGGACTGGTACAGCGCGTGCCCGGACATCGCGTGCCCGAGTTCGTGACCGAGGGCGAAGCGCAGTTCCTCCTCGTCCATCAGCTCGTACAGGCCACTGCTCAGCGCGATGAAGGGCTTGTCGACGCCCAGCGTGATCGCGTTCGGGGTCGGGTCGTTGTAGACGTAGAGCTCGGGACGCTGCGGGGCGTCCAGGACCCCGCACACCTCACCGAGGGTGGCGTGCAGCGTCGGGAACTGGCGGCCGTCGACGCGGACGGCCGAGGACAGGTAGACCAGCCGGTACTGCCGCTCGCGCAGCATGCCCGAGGACACCTTGAGCAGCTGGTCGAACCCGGGAATGGCCCGCAGGGCGGTGAGGGCGGCCCGGTCGGCCGGATGCTCGAAGGCGCGGGTGCTGATGTCGGTGAACACGACGCGGCCGGCCTCGTCGATCATGGGTTCGGGCACTGCCGGAGGCGTGTTGTCGCTCATTGCCCCATCCTGCCTCAGATTTCGGTCAAATCGGAGCTGTGCCGAACGGCGTGACCGATAGGGTCAATTGATGCCTACGGTGACTGAACTCGCGCAATACCAGGATGAGCGTGGTAACGAGATTGTCTTCTCGGGGCACATCACCAAAGGCATCAAGATCAAATTCACCGGGTCGGGGAACCGCCTCGTCGTGGCCGACAAGATCAATTTGGGTTCGTTCGTCGTGGACTTCGACTGCGACAACGGGACGGTAGAGATCGGGCCGACCAACCGGTTCTTCGCCGCCGCCATCCGCGTCGGGCAGGATGCCTGCGTGCGCATCGGCAAGACCGTGTCGTCGACGACGAGCGTCTACATCTCCGCGGTCGAGGGCACGACGGTGCAGGTCGGCGACGACGTGATGTTCGCGAGCCAGAATCAGATCCGGGGCGACGATGGGCACCCGATCTTCGACTCGCGAACCGGCGAGCGCATCAACCCCGCCAAATCGGTGACGATCGGCAACCACGTCTGGCTCGGGGGCGAGGTGGTGGTGCTCGGTGGCGCGGTCATCGGAGACGGCACGGTCGTCGGGCTGCGCAGCCTGGTCACCGGGACCCTGCCGAACAACTGCATTGCTGTCGGCATACCGGCTCGAGTGATTCGTCGGGACATCGGCTGGGATCGCTCGCACCTGTCGATGACGGCGCCGTTCTACAAGCCGCACCGCAGCACGATCGGTGACACGAAGTGGGACAACCTCACGGTCGAGCCGTTGGTGCCGCCGCCGGTCTCCCCGCTGCGGATGTTGGTCCGCCGAGTACGCCGCCGACTCTCCCGGCGCTGAACCGGGGCCGGTGACCGATCAGGCCGAGGCCCCGCTGGCCCTGATCGGGGTCTCCGCAGTCGGTGCGCTGGGCAGGGTCTGGGCAGCAGGGCTGGGCATCACGCGTCGGGTAGCCGCGACGAGCAGGCGTTGGTACCCCGGGCCGAGCACCCGCACGAGGACGTCGAGGATCTTCGCGTCCATCCCGACGACCGCCCGCGGCCGGTTGCCGGTGACCGCGCGCAGGATCGACTTCGCGGCGGCCTCCGGGGAGGTCCGGGCGAGCTTCTCGTCGAACAGCGCGGCGATCGCGGCGGGGTCGAGCCCGTCCACCGCCCCGGCGTTGCGGGTGATCGCGGTCTTGATGCCACCGGGGTGCACGCAGGTGACGTGCACGTTGTGGCCGGCGACCAGCATCTCCTGGCGCAGCGCCTCGGTGAACCCGCGGACGGCGAACTTGGCTGCGTTGTAGGCGCTCTGGCCGGGGACGGCGAGCAGCCCGAACAGCGAGGAGATGTTGACGACGTGGCCGGCCCCGGAGGCGATGAGGTGCGGCAGGAACGCCTTCGTCCCGTTGACGACGCCCCAGAAGTCGACGTCCATGACGCGTTCGATCTGCTCGAAGCTCATGGCCTCGACGTCGCCGGTGAACGCGATGCCGGCGTTGTTGATGATGATGTTGACGACGCCGTAGTGCGCAGCCACGTCTTCGGCGTAGGACAGCATCGCGGCGCGGTCGGTGACGTCCAGGCGGGTGTGGTGGACCGGCGTGCCGATCACCCGCACCTGCTTGACGGTCTCGGCCAGGCCGGTCTCGTCGACGTCGCTGATCGAGAGCTTCGCGCCGCGGCGGGCGAGGTCGTAGGCCAGCGCCCGGCCGATACCCGATCCGGCACCGGTGACGACGGCGACGCGTCCTTTGAGGTCGGTCATGGTGTGGGTCTCCTCGGTTCGGTGCTTGGACGATTAGGTGCTGACGGCGTGCAGCGGCACGTCGGAGGTGCTGGTCGTGGTCTCGAAGTTACCCACGTCGAATCGTCGGGTCAGCCGGCGGAACGCGAAGGTGAAGCTCGGCCAGAGTGTCGTGTTGTTGCCGAACTTGTCCAGGTACCAGCTCGCGCAGCCGCCGGTCTGCCAGATCGTGCGGCCCATGTGTGACTGCAGATCCTCGTTGTAGGTGCGCTGCGCCTCGGGCGTGACCTCGAAGGTCGAGAGGTTCTTGGTGCGCATCGCCTTCAGCGCGCTGGACAGGTAGTTCAGGTGGGACTCGATCATGTAGACCATCGAGCTGTGGCCCAGGCCGGTGTTCGGGCCCACGACGAAGAGCAGGTTCGGGAAGCCGGCCACGGCCGCGCCCTTGTAGGCCTGCTGGCCGGTTTCGGACCAGACCGAGGCGAGCGAACGCCCGTCCTTGCCGACGATCCGCTCGAAGGTCGGCGAGTCGGTGACGTGGAACCCGGTGGCCACGATGATGGCGTCGACCTCGCGGACGGTGCCGTCGGTGCTGACGATCGCGTTGCCGCGGATCTCGGCGATGCCGTCGGTGACGAGGTCGACGTGGTCCTTGGCGAGCATCGGGTACCAGGTGTTGGAGATCAGGATCCGCTTGCAGCCGATCTGGAAGTCCGGCGTCACCTTCGCGCGCAGGTCGGCGGCCTCGGGGGTATCGGCCGAGATGCCCTTGCCGATGTTGTGCTCGGCGATCTTCTGGACGGCGGACAGGATCTTGGGCGCGAAGGCGAAGCCGAGGACGTAGGACTCGCGGGCCCAGTAGATCGCCTCGCGGGCCGCGCGCTGCAGAAACGGCACGTGCTTGTAGGCGAAGCTCTCGAGCCCGGAGTACGCGCGGTCGTGGCGCGGCATGATCCACGGGGCGGTGCGTTGGTAGACGTCCAGGTGGCTGACGCGGTCGGCGATGACCGGCCCGACCTGGATCGCCGAGGCGCCGGTGCCGATCAGCGCGACCCGCTTGCCGGTCAGGTCGGCATCGTGGTCCCAGCGCGAGGAGTGGAAGATCTCGCCCGCGAACTTCTCGATGCCCTTGATGTTCGGCAGGTTGGGTTCGCACAGGGCACCGATGGCGCCGACCAGGACCGTCGCGCTGAAGTAGCCGTTGGTGGTGTCGACGAGCCAGCGGTTCTGGGTGGCGTCCCACTGGGCGAGGGTGACCTCGGTGTTGAACAGGTGCTTGTCAGCGACGCCGTACTTGGTGGCCACGCCGCGCAGGTAGTCCTGGATCTCGGCCTGGGGCGAGAACGAGCGCGACCAGTTCGGGTTGAGCTCGAAGGAGTAGGAGTACAGATGGGACGGGACGTCGCAGGCCGCGCCCGGGTAGGTGTTGTCGCGCCAGGTGCCGCCGACCTCGCTCCCCCGCTCGATGACCAGGAAGTCCTCGCGACCGTCCTTGGAGAGCCGGATCGCGGCGCCGAGACCGGCGAACCCGCTGCCGATCACGATGACCTCGACGTGCGTCCGGGGGCGTCCGGTCGATCGCGTGTCGACTGGGCGCACGGTTGTCTGCGTCATGGTGTCGAGGGTACGAGACGAATTGAACACGAGTCAATAGCTAGTTGAATCACATTCAACAGCGGTATGGTGGTCCTCATGACGGCGACGAAGCGGACTCGACTCAGTCCCGAGGCGCGGCGGGCGCAGTTGATCGACCTCGGGGTCGAGATGCTCGCGACGCGGCGCCTGGACGAGTTGTCGGTCGAGCTCATCGCCACGACGGCCGGCATCTCGCGCGGGTTGCTGTTCCACTACTTCGCCTCCAAGCAGGAGTTCCACACCGAGGTGGCCCGGGCCGCCGCCGCCGAGATGATCCGCCGGACCGCCCCGGACCCCACCCTTCCGCCGGTCGAGGCCCTGCGCGGCGCGCTGTCGGCCTTCATCGACTACGTCGAGGAGAACCCGGACAACTACAAGTCGCTGGTGCGCGGCGCGGCGTCGGGGGACGCGGACATGCGGGCGATCTTCGACGCCACCCGGGACACGCTCGCGCAGCGGATCATCGGGGTCATCGGCGAACTCGGACTTGGGCTCAGCCCCCGCGCCGATCTGGCCGTGCACGGCTGGGTCGCCTTCGTCGAGGAGTGCGTCATCCGCTGGCTGGACACCCGCACCATCGAGCGCGCCGCGCTGGAGGAGATGCTGACCAAGTCGCTGCCGGCCGTGGCCCTCTCGGCCTCCGACGACGAGTAGCGCCCACCCCACCCCGGAAGATGATCTCGGGGAAAGTACTCGGAAACCGAGTGCTTTCCCCGAGATCATCACGGAAGTGGGGGTTCGGACGCGGCGCGGGAGTCCTAGGATTCGGTCATGAGCAGTCCTGCGCCGTTCACCGTCGAACGCAACCTCAACCCCGTCAGCGATGCCGACCGCGCGAAGATCCTCGCCGCGCCGGGCTTCGGCAGGTACTTCACCGACCACATGGTCCGCATCGACTGGGTCGAGGGGCAGGGTTGGGGCCCCGGCCGCGTCGTCCCGTACGGGCCGTTGAAGCTGGACCCCGCGACGTCCGCGCTGCACTACGGCCAGGAGATCTTCGAGGGTCTCAAGGCCTACCGGCAGGCCGACGGTTCGGTCGCCACCTTCCGTCCGGAGGCCAACGCCGCACGGTTCGCCCGCTCGGCGCAGCGCCTGGCGATGGCCCAGCTGCCCGAGAATCTGTTCATCGAGTCGTTGCGGGCGTTGGCGGACGTCGATTCCGCGTGGGTGCCCAGCGAGCCCGACGAGTCGCTGTACTTCCGTCCGTTCATGATCGCGACCGAGGTCGGGCTCGGGGTCAACAAGCCGTCCTCGACCTACACCTACCTGCTCATCGCCTCCCCGGCCGGCGCGTACTTCAGTGGCGGGGTCAAGCCGGTGAAGGTGTGGCTGTCCACCGAGTACACCCGCGCGGCCCCCGGCGGCACCGGCGAGGCTAAGTGCGCGGGCAACTACGCGGCCGCCTTCGTCGCGCAGGCCCACGCGACCGCGCAGGGCTGCGACCAGGTCGTCTGGCTCGACGCCGCGGAGCACCGCTGGGTCGAGGAGATGGGCGGCATGAACCTGTACTTCGTCTACGGCTCCGGTGACTCGGCACGCATCGTGACCCCGGCGCTCACCGGCACCCTGCTGCCGGGCATCACCCGGGACTCGCTGATGACCATCGCCGGCGACCTCGGCTACACCGCCGACGAGGGCAAGATCTCGACCGACGA
>JBDTFN010000170.1:0-11506 GCA_039937915.1 Jatrophihabitans sp.
GTGGCGGAACGTTCACGCTGACGAACACCGGCAGCCGCGGGGCCTTGTTCGACACGCCGATCATCAACCAGCCGCAGGTAGGCATCCTGGGCACCGGCGCGGTCGTGAAGCGCCCGGTGGTCATCACCTCCGACGATCTCGGCGAGACGATCGCCATACGTTCCATGGTGTACCTCGCCTTGTCCTACGACCACCAGGTGGTGGACGGCGCCGACGCCGCGCGGTTCCTCGTCACCATGAAGGAGCGGCTGGAGGCGGGGGCGTTCGACCGCGACCTGGGTATGACCAGCGGATGAAGATTGTTCTGACAGGAGCATCCGGTCTGATCGGCCCCGCGCTTCGTACGGCGCTGCGGTCTCACGGACACGAAGTGCTCAGCCTTGTTCGCCGCGAGCCGGCCGGCCCTGACGAAGCACGGTGGGACCCGGGCGCCGGTCGGTTGGCTCCGGAACTGCTCGTCGGCGCGGACGCGGTGGTCTGTCTGTCAGGGGTGGGGGTCGGTGACAAACGCTGGACCGAGAAGTACAAGAAGCAGATCGTGGCGAGCCGCGTCGACAGCGTCGGCACGTGGCTCGCGCGATGGCGCAGGCTGGCGGCCCCCCGGTCCTGGTGAGCGCCTCGGCCGTCGGCTACTACGGCGACGGTGGCGAACGGGAGATCACCGAGGAGACACCCGCGGGCGACTCCTTCCTCGCCGGCGTCTGCCAACTGTGGGAGGACGCCGCCGCCCCCGCCGCCGAGGCCGGCTTACGGGTGACCTACCTGCGCACCGGGCTCGTGCTCGCCAAGGACGGTGGCCTTCTCAAGCGACTCTCGTTGGTCGTCAAGGCTGGCATCGGGGGCAAGCTCGGCAACGGCAAGCAGTACATGCCGTGGATCTCCTTGGTCGACGAGGTGGCCGCCATCGAGTTCCTGATCGAGCACGACATCGCCGGCCCGGTCAATCTCACCGCCCCGACGCCGACCCGCAACGTGGACTTCACCAAGATCCTCGGGCACATTCTGAAACGACCGACCATCGTTCCGGTGCCCGGCTTCGCCGCACGCATCGCCTTGGGCGAGTTCTCCGAAGACGTGCTCACCGGCCAGAAGGCAGTACCGAAGCGCTTGCTGGACGCAGGGTTTGCCTTCACCCACTCCGACCTCGAACAAGCGCTGCGGGCCGAGCTCGGCCGCTGATCACCCTTCCTCGGCACGCTCCTGCGCGATCCGGGGGCCGTCGGACGTCTGCCTCAACACGATCCGCAGCGAGGTCGCGGGTACACCGATTGTCTGCTCGCTGACCCGGTCGGGACAATGCAGCGTGGCGGGCGGCAGCCTGGCACGAGCGGAAATCTCACCGTCCGAGCCGGTACGGATGACCTTGAGGCGGTCGAAGCGGGTGACGACCCCTAACAGGGTGCAGCCCGGTGGCACGGTTCTGCGCAGCGTCGCGATGTCTGCCTCCAGGAGCGGGCCTGGCACATAGACCTGTCGCAGCAACGCGGCGTCGCGGGTCGCGAACGCGTCGGCTCGCAGGGCGTCCAGCCCCCGCAGGACCGCCCCCCAATCTTTGACCGCCGGTGCCGCTGCGTGCCGTGCCGCTGATCGAGTGGACACCTTCTGCGCCGCCTCCGCCCCGATGCCACGCCACGGCGCCCAGAGCATGGTCACCGCCCCCAGCAATGCCGCCACACCCAGTGCCGCCACAGCGAACGCGACGCGCGGGCGTCCGGGCCGCCGCCGTCGCCGCTGCGGAATCGTCGGGCGAGGGCGCCGTACCGCGACCGTCGGCGGCGGCGCTCCCACCGGCGCTGCGTGACGAGCGGCGTGCGCCGGTCGGGACGCGCTCCGGACCGCGACCGCACCGCTCGGTCGCGCCCGGGCCGCAGCAGCCAACGCCTGCCGAGGCGTGGTCTGGCCGTAGCCGACCACCTCGATCGGCCGGGACGCGGAAGGCCATTGCGCTGGGTCCGGGCGGGCCCGGCCCGCGTCGAGTTCCACCGCGATCGGGGTTCCGCTGTGTCGCAGGTCCAGCGCGAGGTCTGCCGCTGTGCCACGCCGGCTCGGATCGATCTGCAGGGCACGAGCGATAACGGCCGCCATCGCCACCGGCACCGCCGCCTCGGCCAGGCGTCGGGCGAGGTCGTCGACCTCGCCCGCGCGCGCCGCCCGCAACACCGCGTCCGCATCGTCAGCGGACCAGACCGGCGCACCGGTGAGCGCATGCAACGCGACCGCGCCCAGCATGAACACATCACTCGCCGCGGCGGGCACACTCCCCTGGGCCACCGCGGGATCGACGTAGGCCGGTGTGCTTTCGGCGTCGCGATCATCACCGGTCAGGCGGGCCACGCCCAGGTCCGCCAGCAGCGCCACACCACCGCGGGTGAACAGGATGTTTGCGGGCGTGACATCACCGTGCACGACACCACTGCGGTGGACGTAGGCCAGGGCCGCGGCGGCGGGCGCGATCGCGGTGATGACCTCCCCCGGGGTGAGCCGGCCGCGAGTCGCGAGCAGGTCGGCCAACGAACCACCGTCGGCCAGATCGAGCACCAATACGGCAGCTTCGTCGCTCGGTACCAGGTCGTGCAGGCGTACCAGATTCGGGTGGTCGAGCACGGTCAGCAGCGCAGCCTCGGCATGCGCGCGGGTGCACTGTGCCGGGGAGGTCAGGAACAGCCTCTTGAGCGCCACCGGATCACCGGACGCCGCTACCCGCGCCCGCCACACCTCACTCGACGCACCGCGACCGAGTAACGATTCGACCACGTAACCGCGCAGCTTCCACGAACCAGCCATGACTGCACGCTATGGCCGGCCCGGCCCCCAACGCAGTTGTCCACAGGGCGGATCGCAGCGATCTATCGTCGTCCTCATGCCCGCTGACGCACCCACCATCCTCGCAACATCAGGCGGCGCCATCCCCGGCACCTACCTCGACTGGGAAGTCGGCCCGCTGACCGACTATGCGATCGAGCTGTCCGGTGTTACCGGCCGAGCACCTCGGGTCTGCTTCCTCGCCTCGGCGATGGGCGATCGACCAGACCTCATCGCCAATTTCTACAGCGCCGCACTACTGCGTGGCCTGACCGCTTCGCATCTCGCGCTGTTCCCGATGCCGAACGTCGCTGACCTGACCGAGCATCTGCTGGCCCAGGACGTGGTGTGGGTGTGGGGCGGCAGCGTGGCCGGGCTGCTGGCCATGTGGCGCCTGCACGGCGTGGACCAGGCGATGCGCGCGGCCTGGCAGGCCGGAGTCGTCCTGACCGGTGTCTCAGCCGGCTCGATCTGCTGGCACACCGGTGGCACGACCGACTCTTTCGGCCCGGCACTGCGTCCGATCACCAATGGCCTCGGCCTGGTGCCGTTCTCCAACGGTGTCCACCACGACGGGGAGCCGCAGCGACGTCCGCTGTTCTCGAAGCTAATCACCGACGGCACGTTGCCCGCTGGTTATGCGACCGATGACGGGGTGGGCCTGCTCTACCGCGGCCAGAAGTTGGTCGAGGCACTCTCGGAGAAGGACGGCAAGGGCGCCTACTACGTCGAACGCGGGCCCGACGGCACCGCCGTCGAGACCCGCGTCGACACCCGTCGTCTCTAGTCTTTCGAGGCCACCGGTCAGTCCTTGGCGTCTGCCTTGGACAGCGCCGACGGCCACCAGATCTTCTTCCCGATGTCGTGGCTCAGCGCCGGAACCAGGATGGAGCGGACCACGATGGTGTCCAGCAGGACCCCGAAGGCCACGGTGAAGCCGAGTTCGGCGAGGAACACGATCGGCAGGACACCGAGCACGATGAAGGTCGCGGCCAACACGACACCGGCCGAAGTGATCACCCCGCCGGTCACCGCCAAGCCACGCACGATGCCCGTCCTCGTCCCGAACTTGACGGTCTCCTCCCGCACTCTGGTCATCAGAAAGATGTTGTAGTCGATACCCAACGCGACCAGGAACACGAACGCGAAAAGTGGGAAGGCTGGATCGGCATTCTTGAAGTGGAAGACGTGGTTGAAGAACACCGCGCTGACCCCGAGCGCGGCGAGGAATGACAACACCACCGTCGCGATGAGGATGACCGGTGCGAGCAGCGCGCGCAGCACCAGCCCGAGCACGATCAGGATCACCAGCAACACGATCGGGATGATCAGGTTGCGGTCGTGCCGGGAGGCGTCCTGCACATCGAGTTGGACCGCCGACTGGCCACCGACATACGCGTCGGCGCCCTTTACCTTGTCGAGGGTCGAGCGCAGGCGCTTGATCGTGTCGTACGCCTGTTGCGAGTCGTAGCTCGTCGTCAGGGTGGCGTTGACCAGAAGTTCGCCCTCTTTCGGCTGTACCTGGATCGCCGGCGGCGGGCAACCCGACCCACCGCCTGCGCCCGGCAATGCGCCCCCGGACTTCTTGATCAGTGCTGCGACCTTCGCGTAATCGACGGCGACGCATACCTGCTGCGGCGAGATGCCGTCGATCTTCTTCGCGGCGGCAATGACGTCGTTGACCTTGTCCGCCTTGGTCAGGATCTGGGCCGGGGCGCCGGCCCCCTTGCTGAAGTTGGCGTCGTAGATCTGCTGACCCACGATTGCGTCCGGCTTGGTGGTGAACCCGTCCTGGGTGGACAGCCCGTCGGTCTTGAGACCGAGGACGCCGATGACACAGATGACCAGCAGCGCGGTCGCCGCCATCCAGCCGATGCGGTGGCGGTCCGCCAGCTTCTGGGAGAAGCGACCCCAGACGCCGTGCACCTCGAGGATGTCGGTGCGATGGTCGACCTCCGGCCGTTTCGGCCAGAAAATCCACCGCCCCGAAAGCACCAGGAGTAATGGCAGAACGGTAAGCATGACCAACACGGTCGCTGCGATACCGATCGAGCAGACCGGCCCGAGCCCCGCGGTCGAGTTGAGTTCGGCGAAGGACAGGCAGATCAGGCCGAGCATCACCGTGATCGCCGACGCGATGATCGGCGGCGCCGCCCCCTTCCAGGCCGCGATCATGGCGTCGACCCGGCTCTCGTAGGTATGTAATTCCTCTCGATATCGGCTGATGAGCAGTAGGGCGTAGTCGGTGCCGGCCCCGATCACCAGGACCGACAGAATGCCCTGACTCTGCCCGTTCAGCGTGATCGCTCCGCTCTTGGCCAGCGGGTAGATCACGAGGGCGGCCGCGCCGAGCGCCAAACCGGCGTTGAACAGCGGGAAGAACCACAGCACTGGGCTGCGGTAGACGAACAGCAAGATGACGATCACGACCAGGCCGGCCGCGAGCAGCAGCGTGCCGTCCAGACCCTGGAAGGCACCGATGAACGCGACGAGCAGACCACCGGCGCCGGCGCTATGCACCTCGAGGCCCTGGGGCGCGTCGGCACGCGCGATCTTCAGGACGCTGTTCTCGGTCGTGACGAGTTTGTCGCCCTGCGCGGACTTGCCGTCCTTCTTGCCGACGAGCGGGACCGAGACGCTGGCGACCGTGCCTGACTTGCTGAGCTGTACGGTTCCCACCTCGTCGCCGGCCACGCCCGGGACCGCCCGAAACTGCGGTATGGACTTGGCGATCTGAGCTTTCTGCTCAGACGTGATCCGGCTCTTGCTCTGGTAGACGACGAACCCGGGGATCGATTGAACGGTATTGAACTTCTCCGCCTCCATCGCCACCCTGGTGGAGTCGGCGGAGTCGGGCAGGAACGAGGAGTTGTCGTTCTTCTGCACCTCGCTGAGCTTCCCCTGAAACCCGCCCCCGGCGACGCCGACCAGAAACATCACGATGGCGACGGCCGTGAACACCCACACGATGCGGGGTCGGCCAGAACGTGCGGTGGGCACAGATGATGCGGGGTCCGCGTGGTGGCCGGACTCGGGCAACGTCATGGGTTGATCTCTTTCCTCGTGGGGCGTCCGCTGAACGGTACCTAGCACCACCGACGCGAATCGATCGGGTTTCTCGACCGACCCCGACATAAGTCCTGCCAGAAATCGCCGTACTGAGTACCTTGAGCCTGTGGACGGACTGCGGGTGATCCGCGCGGGACAGGTGCCCTACGAGCAGGCCTGGCAGCGTCAGCGTGAGCTGCACGACGACGTCGTCGCCGGTGAGAGACCCGACACCGTCCTGTTGCTGGAACATCCGGCGGTGTACACCGCCGGTAAGCGGACCGAGCCCTGGGAACGGCCGAACGACGGGACACCGGTCGTCGATGTCGACCGGGGCGGCAAGATCACGTGGCACGGCCCGGGCCAGCTCGTCGGCTATCCGATCATCCGACTGGCCGACCCCATCGACGTCGTGGCGTACGTCCGGCGGATGGAACACATGCTCATCGAGGTCTGCGCGACCGTCGGCGTGTTCGGACGTCAGGTCGAGGGACGTAGCGGCGTCTGGCTCCCGGCCGATAATCGAGGGCCCGAGCGCAAGGTCGCCGCGATCGGCATCCGCGTCGCACGCGGTGTCACGCTGCACGGCTTCGCCCTTAACTGCGATCCCGACCTCACCGCGTTCGACCGCATCGTCCCCTGTGGCATCCGGGACGCTGGGGTGACATCCCTCACCCGCGAACTCGGACGGGACGTCACGGTGGACGAGATCCTGCCCGCCGTCGAAACACGCCTGCACCTGCTGACTTCGAACTCACCGGCTGTGGTTTGACGCGGCGATGTCGATTGCCGCGAAGCACGCGCACTCCAGTGATCCTGCCGCTCGCCGGGCCCGTGTGCTCACCCTCGTCGTCGTCTGGTTGGCCGGGTTAGGCGTAGGTTTTGTCGGCATCGTGGCCACGTTCGCCCGCTACGGCTGCTCCGAGTCCGCGACCGGACTCGGCTGTCGCAGCACGGGCACCGTCGTCGGCACTCTGGTGATCATCGGCGTGATCGCCATCGTGACGGCGGTGACTGCGTTCACGCACGAGCGCCCGGCCCGCAACGTCATCACGGCCGGCGCCTTCGCCGTCGTCGGTCTCGGGCTGCTGTTCCTGGCTGCCGAGGGTTTGCTCTCGACGATCTGAGCGATGCTGCGGCGTACGCTCGGAGGGGTGACTGCAGTGCGCCCCACGACCCCCGACGGACGACGGTTGCTGCGAATCGAGCAGCGCAACGCGCAGACCCCGATCGAGCGCAAACCCGAGTGGATCAAGACCCGCGCCAAGATGGGCCCCGAATTCACCGAGCTCCGTGCTCTGGTCAAGCGTGAAGGCCTGCATACGGTGTGCCAGGAAGCTGGCTGCCCCAACATCTACGAGTGCTGGGAGGACCGCGAAGCCACCTTCCTCATCGGCGGCGACCAGTGCACTCGGCGCTGCGACTTCTGTCAGATCGACACCGGCCGCCCCGAAGCTCTCGACCGCGATGAACCGCGCCGGGTCGCCGAAAGCGTCGCGACGATGCAGCTGCGCTACGCCACGATCACCGGCGTCGCCCGCGACGACCTCCCCGACGGCGGGGCCTGGCTGTACGCCGAGACGGTCCGCCAGATCCACCGACTGAACCCCGACACGGGCGTCGAACTGCTCGCGCCGGACTTCAACGCCATCCCCGAACTGCTCGCCGAGGTCTTCTCCTCACGGCCGGAGGTGTTCGCCCACAACGTCGAGACCGTGCCGCGCATCTTCAAGCGGATCCGCCCGGGCTTTCGTTACGACCGCTCGCTGGGCGTCATCGCATCGGCCCGCGCCGACGGGCTGGTGACCAAGTCGAACCTCATCCTCGGCATGGGCGAGACCCGCGAAGAGATCAGCGAGGCCCTGACCGACCTGCACGCCGCCGGGTGCGAACTGATCACCATCACCCAGTATCTGCGTCCCTCCCCCCTGCACCACCCGGTGGAGCGGTGGGTCAAGCCGGACGAGTTCGTCGAATTGCGCGAGGAGGCCGAGGAGATCGGCTTCGTCGGCGTCATGTCGGGCCCGCTCGTGCGGTCGTCCTACCGTGCCGGGCGCCTCTACAACCAAGCCATCGCTGCCCGCGCCTAGATTCCGGCGACGATCAAGCCGATCCCACGAGGATCAGGCCAGACGCTGCGGGGCGTATCTGGCGGACACGCCCGTCAGCTATAGCGGCCATACACCACGTTCGAGGACCAGATCGGCTGGTAACGGATCCCGTCGCGGACAGTCGCTGCGGCGTACTGCATGTGGTTGCCGGCATAGATCGCGACGTGGAAGGAGTAGCCGCCGCTCTGGTAGAACACCAGGTCCCCGGCCCGCGCGGACGACGCCGAGACCCAGTGCATGCGCTGCATCCGGCGCTGCGCGTCAGCGATGTGCGGGAGCGCTCCGACCTTGGCCGCGGCGAAGACGTACTGCGTGTAGCCGGAGCAGTCGAATCCCGTGGAAGGTGATGCTCCGCCGTCGCGGTAGCGGGCCTTGCCGACGTACCGCTTCGCGACGCTGATGATCCGCTCCGCGCTGGTCGGCGCGACCTGCGTGACGGCGCGGTTGTCCAGGCGGAACAAGTATTTGCCGATGCCGACACTGCCGAGCGTCACCGACGTGGCCTTTCCGCGCATACCGAACGTCGCGGTGAAACCGTGATTCCCGGTGATCGCGCGGGACCGATCGAACGTCACGCTAGGTTCGGTGGCGGCGATCCGTCCCGCGTACTGGCCGCCGACGTAGAAGCGAACTCCGATCGACGCGGAGGACTTCCGCGCGTCATAGGCGTAGCCGCGCACGGTGACACTCTGCGTGGAACTGTCCTGCGTTACCGAGCTGAATTGACCGACGGGCCCCGCGGCGGCCTGCGCGGACGGGCTCAGAACCACAGCAGGTCCGGCGAGCAGAGCAAGCAGGAGCAGGACTCTTCGAATCACGAACGACCTCCGGACCGGGCGCGCCCGATGGACAAACAACTCGCCGAGTATGCATAACAAAACGGTCAAGATGCAAACGCAAGCCTCACGTCGGGCATACCTGCGACGGTCCGCGACGAGCCCCTCTATCCTTGGACCATGGCCAAATCCGCGGGGTCGGCCAAAGCCCCCAAATTGAGTCGCGCCGACAAGAAAGCCATGCGTAGCAGCAAGCGCGAGCGTCGCAAGGATTCGTTGCGCAACCTTCGTCAGGCGTTCAAGCTCACGCGTGAGAACGACCCTCGATTCTTGCCGTACATGCTGGGCTTGGGCGTGCTGGCCGGCGCCGTTTCCTACGGTGTGGTGTTCGCAGTCAGCGGGTCGGCGCTCATCCCGATCCCGATTGCGATCATGTTCGCCCTCCTGGTCGCCATGATGGTGTTCTCCCGTCGCGCCCAGCGCTCGATGTTCACCCAGGCCGAGGGTCAGGCCGGCGCCGCCGGCTGGATGCTCCAGCAACAACTGCGCGGCGACTGGCGGCTGACCCAAGCCGTCGCGGGCACCACCCAACTCGACGCCGTGCACCGCCTCGTCGGCCGGCCTGGCGTCGTGCTGGTGGGTGAGGGCGCCCCGCACCGTCTGCGCGGCCTGCTCGCCCAGGAGAAGAAGCGCACCGCTCGGGTGGTGGGCGACACGCCCATCTACGACATCACCGTCGGCACCGGCGAGGGCGACATCCGGCTGTCCAAGCTCAACCGCTACCTCGTCAAACTCCCGTCGAACCTGTCCAAGGAGCAGGTCGGGACGCTCGAGAAGCGCCTGGCCGCCCTGGGCGGCGCGAAGGGCGGCCTCCCGCAGGGGCCGATGCCCGCGGGGGCAAAGATGCGCAACGTCCAGCGCACCGTGCGACGACGCAGCTGATCGGCGACTCCTAGATGACGGCACCGCAGGCCTACCGCGGCGAGCAGATCGGGCTTCCGCAAACCGGTGCCGGATCGCTGGCTACCGGTGGCCCACGATTCGGGGCCTTCGTCGTGGACGCGCTGGCCTCGGGGCTCATTGCGGCGTTGTTCGTATCTCGCGGTCATGGCTCCGGCGGGTTGACCGGCACGCTTCCCGGGTCCTGGAGTCTCATCCCGTTCGTGATCGACTACGTCGTCGGCAGCCTCGTCGCCGGGCGCACACTCGGCATGTACCTGTTCGGGCTGCGACTCGTGCGCGTCGACACGTCGGCTCCGGTCGATCCTCGGCGCATCGCCATCCGTACGCTATTGCTGGTTCTCCTCGTCCCCGCCCTGGTCTTCGACCGGGACGGTCGCGGGTTGCACGACCGTTTCAGCGACACCGCCGTCGTAAAGGCCTAGGGCGTGGCCCACGCCCGGAAACATCTCGGAAACAATTGGGACACGACCTGGCAACCGCGATTTCGTACGGTCGCGACTTCCATACATGTTCAACGGAGGACGGATGTTCAGCAGCCCCGAAGAGGTCACCAATTTCGTAAAGAGTGAAGGCGTCGAGTTCATCGACGTCCGTTTCACCGACCTGCCTGGTCAGCAGCAGCACTTCAACGTGCCCGCGGCCACCCTCCCCGAGGATTTCTTCACCGAGGGTGCAATGTTTGACGGATCGTCGATCCGAGGCTTCGCCGCGATCCACAAGTCGGACATGAAACTGATCCCCGACCCGGCGACCGCGTTCCTCGACCCGTTCCGCAGGGCGAAGACCCTGAACCTGAACTTCTCCATCGTCGAGCCCCGCACCGGCGAGCCGTACGAGCGTGACCCGCGTCAGGTGGCGGCCAAGGCCGAGGAGTACCTGAAGTCCACCGGCATCGCCGACACCGCGTACTTCGGTCCTGAAGCCGAGTTCTACGTCTTCGACGACGTCCGGTTCCAGACGAAGCAGAACGAGGGCTTCTATCACATCGACTCCATCGAGGGCGCCTGGAACACCGGGCGCGTCGAGGAGGGCGGCAACCGGGGTTACAAGACCCGGTACAAGGGCGGGTACTTCCCGCTCCCCCCGGTCGACCACTTCGCGGACCTGCGTGACGACATGAGCCTCGCGCTCATCGCCGCCGGGCTGAAGCTCGAGCGGGCCCATCACGAGGTCGGCACCGCCGGTCAGGCCGAGATCAACTACGAGTTCAACACCCTGCAGGCTTCGGCTGACGACGTCCAGAAGTTCAAGTACATCATCAAGAACGTCGCCTGGGCGGCCGGCAAGACCGCGACCTTCATGCCCAAGCCACTGTTCGGTGACAACGGTTCGGGCATGCACTGCCACCAGTCGCTGTGGAAGAACGGCACGCCGTTGTTCTACGACGAGCTCGGGTACGCGGGACTGTCGGACCTGGCCCGCTATTACATCGGCGGCCTGTTGCACCACGCGCCGTCGCTGCTGGCCTTCACCAACCCGACCGTGAACTCCTACCACCGTCTCGTGCCCGGCTATGAGGCGCCGGTCAACCTGGTCTACAGCGCGGGCAACCGCTCGGCGTGCATCCGGGTGCCCATCACCGGAACCTCGCCGAAGGCCAAGCGCATCGAGTTCCGCGTGCCGGACCCGTCGTGCAACCCCTACCTGGCGTTCTCCGCGATGCTGATGGCCGGCTTGGACGGCATCAAGAAGAAGATCGAGCCGGCGGCCCCGATCGACAAGGACCTCTACGAGCTGCCGCCGGACGAGGCTGCCTCCATCGCGCAGGTGCCCGGCTCGCTCGACGCGGTCCTCGACCGGCTCGAA
>JBDTFN010000171.1:0-6908 GCA_039937915.1 Jatrophihabitans sp.
CTGATGAACGTTCCGGCCGGCGGGAAGGCGCCGCAGCCGGACGCCGCGCAGAAGTGCGACTTCTCCACCCCGACGGAATACACCTGCACCCTCAAGCCGAATCAGAAGTTCTCCAACGGTGACCCGCTCACCGCCGAGGATGTCGTCTTCTCCTTCAACCGGATCAACAAGATCAACGATCCGAACGGGCCGGCCTCCCTCATCGGGAACATGACGAAGGTCGAGGCCAAGGGCGCCGACACCGTCGTGTTCACCCTCAAGAACCCCAACGACCAGACCTGGCCGTTCGTGCTCGGCACCTCCGCCGGACCGATTGTCGACCACAAGGTCTTCCCGGCCGACAAGCTGCTGTCCGACGAGAAGGTGATCGGGTCCGGGCCCTACGCGCTCGACTCGTACCAGAAGAACCAGCTGGTCGCGCTGAAGGCCAACAGCAACTACGCCGGCGACAACACCCCGAAGACCAAGTCGGTCACGCTGAAGTACTACACCGAGTCCAACAACCTCAAGCTCGACGTCCAGCAGGGCTCGATCGACATCGCCTGGCGCAGTCTCACGCCGACCGACGTCGAAGGACTGAAGAAAGACAGCGGCGTCAAGGTCCTCACCGGCTCCGGCGGCGAGATCCGTTACCTGGTCTTCAACTACAAGACGATGCCCGGCAAGAACGACGCGCAGAAGAAGGCGATCCGGCAGGCGATCGCGTACTCCGTCGATCGCAACGACCTGGCCACCAACGTCTACCAGGGCACCTACCAGCCCGCGTACTCGATGATTCCCCAGGGCGTCGCAGACGCGACGGAGCCGTTCAAGACCACCTACGGCGACAAGCCGGACAAGGCCAAGGCCGCTGCGGTGTTGCAGGCGGCCGGGGTGACCGGCAAGGTCAACCTGAACATCGACTACACGACCGACCACTACGGTCCGACCTCGGCTGATGAGTACAACCAGCTCAAGCGTCAGCTCGAGGACACCGGCCTGTTCAGCGTCAAACTCAACGGCACCGCGTGGACGACGTACTCCACCGAGCGGGTCAAGGACACCTACTCGATCTACCAGCTGGGCTGGTTCCCGGACTTCGTGGACGGCGACAACTTCCTCAGCCCGTTCCTGACCGTGGACAACTTCGTGCACGCGCACTACTGCGACCCGAAGGTCACCAACCGACCGTGTGACCAGGACAAGGTGCTGCCGCTGCTCGCCACGGAGCAGACCAAGACCGGCAGCGCCCGCACCGCCGCGTTCGCCGAACTGCAGAAGATCCTGGCCGACGGCACCATGCCGTTCCTGCCGCTGCTGTCGGGCAATCAGGTCGCCGTCACGCACGGCAACATCTCCGGCGTCCAGGACACCCTGGACCCGACCTACCAGTTCCGGATGTGGCTGTTCAGCAAGAGCTGACCCCCTCGCGCTACTTCGCCGGGCCCGCGCGCCAACCGCACTCGCGGGCCCGGCGGACGTAGCTCCATCGCGCACCAGAGAGGCCCACCACCCCTGTGGCCACTGCGACCAAGAGTTCCTCGGGATCGCTGCGCACCTACCTGATCACGCGGCTGGTGCTGGTGATCCCGATGGTGCTGATCCTGATCACCCTCGTGTTCTTCGTGATGCGGGTGATCGGCGACCCGATCGAGGCGGCGTTCGGCGGTCGCCTTTCCCCCGCTGAGATCGCCAAGCGGCGGCACTCCGCCGGGCTCGACAAACCACTGCTGACCCAGTACTGGAACTACCTCGACGGCGTGCTCCACGGCAATTTCGGCAAGGCGATCACCGACAACCAGAGCATCAACCACATCCTGCTGGTGAAGGGTGCGGCGACGTTCGAGCTGACGTTCTGGGCGCTGCTCATCGCCCTGCTGATCGGCGTCCCGCTGGGTCGAGTCGCGGCGCGTTACCGCGACCGTCTGCCCGACGTCGGCCTACGCCTGTTCGCCGTCCTCGCCTACGCGATCCCGGTGTTCTTCCTCGGCCTGATCTTCCAACTGATATTCGCCGTCAAGCTGCACTGGTTCTTCGCCTCCGGCCGGGCGTCGCCGGACGTCGAGACGGCGATCAACAACGTCGAGCCGAACACGCACATCTACATCATCAACGCGATCCTCTACGGCAACGACTCCTACATCTGGGACGTCGTGCGGCACACCGTGCTCCCGGCCGTCACGCTCGGTCTGCTGACCGCCGGGATCTTCCTGCGCCTAGTGCGGGTGAACCTGCTGCAAACGCTGCGCGCGGACTACGTCGAAGCGGCCCGGGCCCGAGGTATCGGCGAAGGACGGGTCGTGCGCAAGCATGCGTTCCGCAACGCCCTCATCCCCGTCGTGACGGTGATGGGGCTGCAGGTTGCGATCCTGCTCGCGGGCGCGGTACTCACCGAGAAGACCTTCGAATGGCAGGGCCTCGGGTACCAGATCGTGTACTACCTGGGCCGGCAGGACTACATCGCCGTGCAGGGCATCGTCACCGCCATTGCGGTGATCGTGGCGTTGACGAGCTTCCTGATCGACGTGGTCGCCGCGGTCATCGACCCCCGGGTGAGGTACTGATGACCAGCATGTCCGAGATGGAGGGTGTAGAGGTCCCGGCGGAGCTACTGACCGCACGCCGGCACAGCCGGATACCCGGCGTCGACGCGATGCGTGCGACGTCGGGCTTCCAACGCGGCATGCTGGTCTTCGGCGCCGCCATCGTCGCGTTCTTCGTGCTGATGGCGATCCTCGCGCCGTTCGTAGCACCGTACGGATTCAACGATGACCGCGCCGACGGCGTGGTCTTCGGACGGCTCAAGGCGCCGTCGGCGGCGCACTGGTTCGGGACGACGCACGGCGGCGAGGACGTCCTCTCGCAGGTGCTCTTCGGCGCCCAGACCGCGCTGGAGGTGATCATCCTCGCCGTGCTCATCTCGATCGTCGTCGGCGTTCCGGCCGGGCTGATCTCGGGCTATTTCGGTGGCTGGTTGGACCGCATCCTGGTCCTCATCAGCGACGCTCTGTTCGCCTTCCCGCCCCTACTGCTCGCGATCATCATCTCGGTGACGGTGTCCGGCGGGCAGAGCACCCGCACGGCCGGCATCCTGGCCGCGGCGATCTCGATCACCGTCGTGTACGTCCCGCAGTACTTCCGCGTCGTGCGCAACGCAACGGTGGCCGCGCGGGAAGAGACCTACGTCGAGGCGGCCCGCGCCATCGGCGCCCCACCCCGCGTCGTGATGACCCGCTACGTCTTCGGCAACGTCGTGCAGACCGTGCCGGTCATCGCAACCCTGAACGCCGGCGACGCGATCCTCACCCTCGCCGGCCTGGGTTTCCTCGGCTACGGCATCGAACCGTCGGCGGCCTCGGAGTGGGGTCGTCAACTCAGCGACGCGGTCAGTGACACGTCGAACGAGATCTGGTGGACAGCTACGTTCCCGGGGCTGGCGATCGTGCTCATCGTCGTCGGCGTGACCCTGGTCGGCGAGAGCCTCAACGACGTACTCAACCCGCTCCTGCGTACCGCCAAGGTCGAGCAGGTCGTGCTGCCCGACCCGGACGGCAGCCCGTGATGAGCGAACCGGTGATCGAGGTCGAGAACCTCCGCGTCTGGTACTCCGGTTCCGGTGGACCGGTCCGCGCGGTCGACGGCGTCGATTTCGTGCTGCGTCCGGGCGAGGTGCTGGGTCTGGTCGGCGAGTCCGGCTGCGGCAAATCGACCCTCGGCCGCGGGCTGATGGGGCTCCTCCCACCCGGCGCCGCTGTCGGCGGAACGATCCGCTTCGACGGGCAATCCCTGCTCGAAGAACCGGTCAAGGTGCGTAACCGCAATCGCGGTTCGGGCATTGGGTTGATCTTCCAGGAGCCGATGACCCGCCTGGACCCGCTCATGCGGGTGAGTGACCACTTCGACGAGGCGCTCAAACGACACGAGAAGCGGCTGTCCAAGAAGGAGCGCGAGATCCGCGCGCTCGACTCGCTGCGGGCGCTGGGCATCCCGCCGACCCGCTACCGCAACTACCCGCACGAGTTCTCCGGCGGGATGCGACAGCGGATCATGATCGCGCTCGCGCTCGCGCTGCGGCCGAAGTTCATCATCGCCGACGAGCCGACCACCGCACTGGACGTCCTGGTCGAGGCTCAGATCCTGCGCATCCTCGCCGAGATCGGGGAGAAGTTCTCGACCGCAATCCTGCTGATCACCCACAACCTGGGGATCATCGCCGAGGCGTGCGACCGGGTGGCGGTCATGTACGCCGGTCGGATCGTCGAGCAGGGGCCGGTGCGTGACGTCTTCGCCTCCCCGGCGCACCCGTACACCCGGGAATTGCTGCGCTCGACGATCTCGCTGACCACGAAGGAATTGCACTCGATCCCGGGTGCGCCGCCGGATCTCGTCCAGCCTCCGCCCGGGTGCAACTTCCATCCCCGATGCCCGTCGGCGATGCTGATCTGCGCCCGCACGCCACCGCCCCCGCGGGACGTCGGGGCGCAACGCGTCGAGTGCTGGTTGCACGAGACCGTAGCCCCGCAGGACGCGCAGCCGTTGACCCCGCTGGAGGTGTTGGTTGCCGACGAAGCCTGAGCAGATGAGTTCCCAGGACGCGGCGACCAACGGCGAGCCGCTCATCGAGATCCGCGACCTGCACGTCGATTTCGCGCTGCGCACGAATGCTTTCGCGCGCCTCGTCGGCGGCTCGTCAGGCACGGTTCGAGCCGTGGACGGGGTCAACCTGACGCTCGCGCCGGGGGAGGTGGTCGGGCTGGTCGGGGAGTCTGGTTCGGGCAAGTCGACGCTCGGCCGCGCAGTGCTCGGGCTCGTCTCGCCGAGCGGGGGATCGATCACCTACCGCGGTTCGGAACTCGTCGGGTTGCCCGAGCCGAAGTTCCGGCCGCTGCGTCGCAAGCTGCAGATGATCTTCCAGGACCCGCACGCCTCGCTGAATCCGTCGATGACCGTCGGCCGGGCGATCGGCGACGCGCTGCGCATCCACAAGCTGCACGGGGGTCCGGAGTCGCGGCGTATCGCCGTGGCCGAGGCCCTCGAGCGCGTGGGCCTGGCGCCGGCGTCGAGATTCATCGACAAGTACCATGGCGAGCTGTCCGGCGGACAGAAGCAACGAGCCGTGATCGCCCGGGCGATCGCGCTCGGCCCGGAGGTGATCGTCGCCGACGAACCGATCTCCATGCTCGACATGTCGGTGCGCGCCAAGATCCTAGGTCTGCTCACCGACCTGCGCCGCGACCTCGGCCTGACCTACCTCTACATCACGCACGACCTCGCATCCGCGCGGTTCTTCTGCGACCGCATCGCGATCATGTACCTCGGCAAGATCGTCGAGATCGGTCCGGTGGCCGAGATCTTCGAGCACCCGCGCCATCCATACACGAAGGCGCTGCTCGGCGCCGTCCCCGATCCGGACCCGACTCGCACGGTGCCCCGCGAACTGCCCCGCGGCGAGATCCCAGACGCCTCGGCGGCCCCCTTGGGCTGTTCGTTCCATCCGCGGTGCCCGGTCGCGTTCGCGCCGTGCGGATGGGAGGGCCGGGACGTGCGGATGCTGCTCGAGCAGCGGTGGACCGCGGTGCCCGCCGAGCAGTACGCACGGGAGTCGGCCCTCGTCAGGGACGGTGCAAACTTTGCGTCCGAGTCCGACCATGGCGCACTGATTCGCACCTCATCCCCGGACGACCTAACCAACTTGCTCACCGATGAACGCGCACAGCGGCCCGACGAGCCACTCTGGACCGGCGTCCGAGAACTGGTGACTGACCACAAGGGGGTGCGGCTCACCCTCGCTGAGCGGGTTACGCCAACGCTGCGCCCGGTCGACGGATCCGAGGTCTCGGTGTCGTGTCATCTGTTCCACGATTCAGGCGTGGCCGGGGAAGCGAGCGATTCGATCCTTCCGAAGGCGAGCGGTTAGCCGACCATCGACCTCAAATCTTGTCGTACCTCCGTTCTAAAATTGGGTCATGGACGAGGGGCGCGGTTCGGACGTGGCGGCGTTGTTGCGAACCGCTGTGGACGGGCTGCTCGCGTGTGCGCTGGGCGCGGTTCCCAGCACTGACCTCGTCGGCGTGCTGAGCGCGGTGGAGACCCAGCGGCGCCGGTTGGACGCCGTCGATGCCCAGCTGTTGGCCGAGATCTCCGAGCGTGGAGTGGCCGGTGACTACGGACGCACCTCGACCGCGGACCTGCTCACCCACACCCTGCGAGTGGCGCCAGCCGAGGCGAAACAACGGGTGGCCCGGGCCTGCGATCTCGGACCGCGACGGGGACTGTCCGGTCAACCACTACCGCCGATCCTGCCCGCCGCCGCCGAGGCGCTGATCACCGGTGACATCTCAGCCGCGCACACGACCGTCATCACCGACTGCCTCGACGCCATCCCACCCGGCCTGACCGTTGAGGCCTCCGGCGTGGCCGAACGATTCCTCATCGACGCCGCCCGCCACGAAGACCCCCGAGCCCTACGCCACACCGCTGCCCTGCTGCTGGCCCGCCTGGACCCCGACGGCAGCGAACCCCGCGACGACCTGACCGAACGCCGCCGCGGATTCACCCTCGCCAGCGGTAGGGACGGCACCACCCGGCCCTCGGGACAGTTGACCGGCGAGACCGCCGCGGTGTGGCAGACCATCCTGGACGCCCTCGCCGCGCCGATCACCAGCACCGGCGCCGATGGGACGGCGATCCGCGACGACCGCAGCCCCACCCAACGCCGCCACGACGCCCTGCTCGAAGCCGGACTACGGCTACTGCGCTCCGGAACCCTCCCAGACTGCGGCGGTGTCCCGGTCACGGTCCTCATCCGCACCACCCCCACCGACCTGGCCACCGAGAACGGCATCACCCAAACAAGCCACGGCGATCTGCTCCCCACGCGCCGCCTACTGCGCCTCGCCGGCGACACCGCCCTATGCGGCGTACTCATC
>JBDTFN010000172.1:0-10005 GCA_039937915.1 Jatrophihabitans sp.
GGGCAACGCCGCGAGGCGATCGGGCAACGCCGCGGTCGCAACATCGGCGTCACCGCCGCCGCCCGTGACCTGATTCACCTCGTCTACTACGCCATGCGCGACGGGTGTTGACCGGCGCGCTGGATGATGACGATCGCGTCGTTCTTTGTGATGACGAAGTGCGGGTATGAGAAGGCCCCGCCGGCGTAGCCGGCGGGGCCGTTGTGTTCATACTGTCGCGGTGCTGGTCAGGGCGCCGCGGTGGTGTTCATTCCGCCGTGACCTCGGCGACGGCGGCGCGGGCGCTGGCTTCGTCGACGATGTTCTTCTTGCTGGCGAACGCGGCGACGAGGGCTTGGACGGCGAGGTTGTTCACTGCCCGCGGCAAACCTCGTGAGACTTGGTGGATCAGGGCGATGGCGTCGTCGCTGAACAGCGTGTCTGATCGGCCGGCCAGCTTGAGGTGGTGGGCTATGTAGCTGGCGGTCTCGGTGTCGGTCATGCCGTTCATGGCGTAGCGCAGTGTGATCCGCTGGTCTAGCGCGGCGAAGGTGCCGAGCTTGATCCTTCTGCGGAGTGTGGGTTGGCCGATGAGCAGGCAGGCGAATGGTGAGTGGCTGTCCATCTCGCTGTTGGTGAGCAACCTGAGTTCTTCGAGTTGGTCGGCGCCGAGCAGGTGGGCCTCGTCGACGACCAGGATGGTGAGACGGCCGCGTTCGTGTTCTTCGGCGGCGAGCAGGTCCATCGTCTGCGGAATCAACGCCGCCTTATGGAACCGCGGCGTGCCGCCCAGGGCGGTGACGATGGCGCCGTAGAGACCGCGTCCGCCGACGGCGGGGTTGCCGAGATAGATCACGGTGTGGCGGCTTGAGTCCAGCCCGGCCAGGGCGGCGCGGACGGCGACGGTCTTGCCCGCGCCGACCTCGCCGGTGACGACACCGAGACCGCGTTCGCTGACGCACCAGCCGATCCGGGCGACCGCTTCGGCGTGGGTGCCGTGCCGGTGCAGCATTTGCGGGGCCAGGGCCCGACCGAAGGGTGTCTTGGTGAATCCGTACTGGGACTTCAGCTTCTCGATCACGCGGGCATCTCCGTCTCGGTGTCGTTGTTGTCGGCGTCGGTGTTTTCGGTCAGGGCGAGTTGGCCTGGCACGTGTGCGTCGGGCACGGGTTCCTCGCGCAGCTGGGAGTACTGGACCCGTTCGGCGAGTTCGGCGCTGTGTTGGGCCTCGATCAGGTGCAGGTAGTCGATCCCGGTCGGCGTCGGCTGCGGTGTCGGCTCGTCGGTCCTGGCTTTGTGGTGGACGTGCCGGCCGATCACGTGGGGCACCGCTTGTCCCATGCAGCGGCCGTGCCAGCGGACCTCGATCTGGGTGAGGTCGAACGGGTCGAAGACGAGCTCGATCTTGCGGCCGATGAGGGCGGCGTCGACTTCGTACTTGTTTGCATGCAGCCCGACGGTGCCGAGCTTGGTGACGGTCCGCCACTCTGACCAGAGGAACGCCTCCCGCAGCTGGCCTGGAGACGGCAACGCCGGTGCCTGGGCCGAAGACCAACGTTGCCAGGGGGTTTGGCCGGTCTCGGAGTGTTCACGCTGGTGATAGACCTTCTCCACCCATGCGGTGAACAGCGTGTTCAGTTGCGCCATGTCATCGAGCTCGCGGCCCGAGCCGATCTCGACGAGGAACTGGTCGCGCACGGTCCGGAATACCCGCTCGATCTTGCCGCGGCCGGCGGGCTGGCCCGGCTTGGAGTGCACGAGTCGGATGCCGAGGCTGGCGCAGGCGCGTAGCAGCTGCTTGTCGACCATCGCGCTGCCGTTGTCCAGATAGAGGCTCTGCGGGATGCCCCGCGCGGCGAGGCCGTTGCGCAGCGCGGCTTCGAGGCGGACGGTGTCCTCGCGCCGCGCCCATCGGTATCCGGTGAACAGCCGGGAGTGGTCATCGATGAACGCGAACAAGATCGCTTTGCGTCCGCCCACTGTCGGGCCGTGCAACCCATCCCCGGTCCAGCGGACGTTCGGCGCCTCGGCCTCGAACCGGCCGAACGCTCGCGGCGCAGCACCGTTGGGTCGGGTGATCAGTTCCAGGCGGTGGAAGTTGCGTTGCAACGTCCGCTCGTCCGGCGACCAGCCGGCATGGGCCCGCAGGATCGTCGCGATCTGCGCCGACGTGCGCTCGGGCACCTCCTTCTTCAACGCCACTGCCAGCTCGAGGATCTCCGGCGGGGTGCGCGGCGAGGCCAGCCGCGGCGGCGGAACGAGTGCGTCGAACCCGCCGCGGCGCCAAGCCCGGATCCACCGGTCGATCGAGACCCGCGACACCCGCACCGGCTTGCCCAGGGGCCCCTCGTGCTCCCGCGCAGCGAGGGCGCGCACCAGCCGACCCCGCTGTTTCGTGGTCAGTTTCGGGTCGGCTGCCTCCCGGACCAGGGAGTAGCGGAACAGTCCCACGGCGCGGGCCCGCTCGGCCCGCACCCGTTCTTCGTCATGGCTGAACGCCACCGTGTTTCTCCTTCGCGCTCCTTGGTGCACCGGTCGATGCCCACGAATCGCGAGGGTGGTTGATCAATCGGCCGGGCCCAAGGGGCAGCCGGTGTTGATCGACTCTCTGGACAGGGCTGAGGCGATCAGCCGGCCGTCGGTGACCGCGGCGGCGAGCTGCCACGGCGACACCGCGCCCACGATCCCGAGCCTTCGGCGGGCAGCCGCCGCGCACATGCCAATCACCTCGACCGCATCGGCGAGCCGACTCGCATGCGCAGGCAGCGCGCCGGCCAACGGGTCGAGCTGCACCAGCAGCGTCGTGAACTTCGCCCGCACCATCTCGGCGTTGCCGGCGAACGCGCGCAGCCAACCCCGCACCGTCGAAACGGGGCGCTCAAGCAGCGCGGCGATCGGCCGATGCCCGACACCGGTCGCCTTCAACCGCAGCGCCGCACCAACCACGTCGACACCGTCGGCCCGGCGCAGCAGGCACGTCACCGCCAGCAACACATGCGTCACCGCGCAGACGCTGCACCTGCTGCGGCGCGGGCGAAGCTCACCAACCCCACGCACTGACCGCTGGCGGGCATGCCCCCACGGCGCAAGCGCGCCGCCACACGGACACGCCAGCTCACCGGACCGCAGGCGCCGTTCGACCTCGACAACATCGCTACCTACCATGACCACGGGTGCCTCCAAGCACCAAGGAACGGCCCTCCCTTCCAGCCAAGGAAATGGGGAGGGCCGTTGCGCTTTGCAGAACGTGATCAGCCTGTCGTCGCACACCAACCAGCCGACGACCGCGGGCACAACCTGTGACCGTCCTCAACCGCAGCGCCGCTACCCGCACACCCGATGATCAGTCGGAGCGCCGTTCAACACCAGGTCAGCTTCCGGCAGGGGCTGTGCCCGCCACACCTGCTCGGCCGGATGAACGCGACCATCCGATTCATGGTCTGGGGGACGATGCCGCTCGGTGCACTGCTCGGTGGGGTGCTCGGCTCGACCATCGGCGTGCGCGAGACCATGCTCGTCGCGGCGATCGGGGGGATGTTCCCGTGGTTGTCGGTGTACCTCTCGCCGCTGCGGACGATGCGCGAACTCCCAACGTTTGTCTCAGATGTTGAGAAGATGAGCCCACCAGTTGAGAGTGCGCCCTGAGGCTCGACTAGGCTCGTAGCCATGAAACTTGCGGTTATCCCGGGTGACGGAATCGGTGTCGAGGTGACTGAGCAGGCGCTGCGCGTGCTCGATGCGGTCCACCCCGGTGTGGAGCGGACGCACTACGACCTCGGCGCCGCGCGGTGGCACAACACCGGCGAGGTACTGCCCGATTCGGTGCTCGAGGAGATCCGGGGCCACGACGCGATCCTGCTCGGAGCCGTGGGCGATCCGTCGGTCCCGTCCGGGGTGCTGGAGCGCGGGCTCCTGCTGCGGCTGCGCTTCGAACTCGATCACCACGTGAACCTTCGTCCGGCCAAGCTCTACCCCGGTGTGACCTCGCCCCTGGCCGGTGAGCCGGCCATCGACTTCGTGGTCGTGCGCGAGGGCACCGAGGGCCCCTACGCGGGCAACGGCGGCGTGCTGCGCAAGGGCACTCCGCACGAGATCGCTACCGAGGTCAGCGTCAACACCGCGTTCGGGGTCGAGCGGGTGGTCCGCGACGCATTCGGGCGGGCCCAGGCCCGTCCGCGCAAGCACTTGACCCTTGTCCACAAGAACAACGTGCTGACCAACGCCGGCGATCTGTGGTTCCGCGTTGTGCAGGCCGTCGCGGCCGACTTCCCGGACGTTACCGTCGCCTACAACCACGTGGACGCCGCAACGATCTATCTGGTCACCGATCCGGGACGCTACGACGTCATCGTCACCGACAACCTGTTCGGCGACATCATCACTGACCTCGCGGCCGCCATCGCAGGGGGCATCGGCCTAGCGGCCAGTGGCAACCTCGACGTCAGCCACACGAATCCGTCTATGTTCGAGCCGGTGCACGGCTCGGCCCCCGACATCGCCGGCCAGGGCAAGGCCGACCCTACGGCGGCGGTCCTGTCGGTGTCCATGCTCCTTGAGCACATGGGCCAGACCGACGCCGCCGCTCGGGTGGAGCGCGCCGTGGCCGCCGACCTCGTCGGCCGGGACCCGGCGAATCCGGGTTCGACCGGTGAGATCGGCGCGCGGCTGGCGCAGGCCGCCGGCGCCTAACCACTCGGTTCGCTCAGCTCCGCGGCCAGACGGCGGCCAGCGAGGCTCGGGAATCGATGCTGAGCCGGCGGAAGATGTCGCTGACGTGCTTTTCGATGGTCTTGACCGACACCTGGAGGGCCGCTGCCGCCCCATCGTTGGGGTACCCACGGGCCACTAGATCCGCGACCTGCTGCTGGCGTGGCGTGAGCAATTCCCGGCTCGCGGCCACGCCCGAAGCGGGGTCGATCAAGGCCGCGACGACACCCGTTCGGGAATGGACGCCGAGCGCCCGAAGCACCTTGGCCACGTGTAACTGCACGGTGCGTTCGGAGATCCCGAGCACTCGTGAGATCCGCCCGTCGGTCATCCCGGCAATGACCAGGTCGGCAACCTGCCGCTCTCGCTTGGTCATCGGACTCGGCGTCGTCCCGGTCCAGCGAAGTCCGATGCTGCGCAGATCCCGGCGCGCAAGCACAGCGAGCGCCACCGCGCCCATGTCGCTGGCCCGGCCGCCTGCGATCTGCAGGGTCTGCTGAGCCACCGACGAGCTCGCGATGTCATGCAGCAGCGCCGATCCGGCGATGAGCTGCGCTCGCGTCGCATCGAGGTGACCGGTCTGCCCCGCGGCGATCTGCGCGGCCTCGTCGGCCAGGGCTGCGCCAAGGACGGGATCGCCGGCTGCGGCGGCGAGCCGGGCCGAGATGCGCCGTTGGGCGGCAGCCGCCATGCCATCGGTCTCGGCGCAGACCTCCGTCGCGCGGACTCCCCACGACCGCGCCGACACGGTGTCACCGTCACCGAGCGCTGCGGTGACCAGGAGTTCGTAGCCGTACACGCGGTCGACGCTCTGCAGGCGATCGAGGTCTGGCCCGCCGCCGGCGCGCAGCATCATCGCGGCTGCTCGACGGGTTCGCCCAGCGGCAGCGAGCGCATAGGCGGCGAGCACCAGCGCGCCACCGCTGAAATAACTGCGGCTGACCCCCTCGTACCGGGATTCGACCGCATCGATGCGGCGGTCGAGTCCGATCTGATCGTCACGCAGCGCGCAGATGTAGGCCAGCGTGCCGTTCATGACGATGGTCAGCGCAGTGAGGCCGAATGATCGGCTCCGCGCCTCGACGTCGTCGCCGATCGAGTGGGCCTCCTCGAGCCGGCCCTGGAACAACAGAGCGCGGGTCAGGGTCTGGCCGGCGAAGACGGTTCGGGGGTCGTCTGCTCCGCACGTCGTCCATACCCGCCGGGAGACGCTCTCGGCCATCGACAGCGTGCCCACCGCCATGGCCGTCTCGGCGACGACGCAGACCGGCCAGCTCTGCCGGTGGAACTCCTCCGACTCGAGCCCGGCGATCGTGCCCGCCAGCGTCTCCAGGCTGGGCAGGTTGCTGACCCGCCCGGCGATCTCGGCGGCCAGTCGGCCTACGGCGTCGGTTGCCAGATGGCGAGGTGCGCGCTTCGCCAAGTCATATGCACCGGCGAAATCACAATCGAGGATGTGGGCGAAGGCCTGCGCAGCCGCTGACTCGGTGTCCTGGAGCGGGGCGTCGTCGGGCAGCAGCGTGCGCAGAGCGTCGCTGTCCGCGGACAGCAACGCCCAGGTGCTCGCGGCGATCACCCGGCGATTGTGTCCGACGTTCCAATGAACCGAGCTAGGTGGAATCCCTACTGGTCGACGCGGCGTGGGTTCGAGAGTGTGTGCATGACACTCCGGGAGGAATTTCATGGACCTGCGCATCGGTCAACGGACCGCGATCATCGTCTTTGCGGCGGTGTTGCTCGGGGGGTGTGGATCCGGCGGCCCGGACGGGACGGCCAACGGTCCAGGCGGTCGGTCTGTCGGGGTGCCGGGGGGCGCCACCGGCAGGGCGGCAACGGCGAAGAAGGCGCCGGGCAAGCTCGATATCTGTGGCCTGGCCACGCCTTCGCAGATCAGCGCGATCGTCGGCGCCGAGATCGAGATCCAGAAGGACAGGAGCGGCGGCAAAGTCTGCGAATACACCAGCGATGAGCGGACCGCCGTGACGCCGACCTTCGACGACAACACCGAGAACGGGTACGAATTCGCGCGCTCCGGTGACGCCGGGCTCGTCGGCGGGGTACGCGAGTTGGCCGGGGTCGGTGACCGTGCCTACGTCGCGACGGGGAAGTTCGGTGGCAACAACGCCGCGACCTCGGCCGTCGAGGCGGGCGGGCATACCGTGCACGTCACCGTGACCAGCAGCAGCAAGTCCGCCGAGGAGCTGGGCGTGATCGCAGAGAAACTGGTCGGCGTCATCGCACGCAATCTCTGATCACGGCGTAACCGGCGGGATACCTGCCCGCAGGATGTGCAACACTCGCAGCATGCAGTTCGCTCGCATTATCGACTAGCGCACCGGTGGCACGTGACCGGTGCGCAGACCCTCCGCGATTTAGCGGGGGGTCTTTTGTTTTGCCCCGCAGCCCGAACCGAAGGAAGCAATCATGCAGACCGACGAGTTCCATGTCTTCGACACCACGCTGCGCGACGGTGCCCAGCGCGAGGGCATCACCTACTCGGTCACCGACAAGCTGGCGGTGGCGCGGCTGCTCGACCAGATCGGGGTCGGTTTCATCGAGGGTGGCTGGCCCGGCGCGATGCCGAAGGACACCGAGTTCTTCGCCCGTGCAGCAGCCGGGGAACTGACCCTGAGACACGCGACGTTGGTCGCCTTCGGCGCCACCCGGAAGGCCGGCGTCAAGGTCGAGGACGACGTGCAGGTCCGTGCCCTGCTTGAGTCGCAGGCTTCGGTGGTCACGCTCGTGGCCAAGTCCGACGTGCGGCACGTACAGCGCGCCTTGCGGACGACCCCGGAGGAGAACCTGGCGATGGTGCACGACACGGTGGCGTTTCTGCGTGCCGAGGGCCGCCGGGTCTTCGTGGACTGCGAGCACTTCTTCGACGGATACAAATATGACCCGGACTACGGCGTGCGGGTACTCGACGCGGCGGCCCGGGCGGGCGCCGACGTCGGCGTCCTGTGCGATACGAACGGCGGGATGCTGCCCATGCGCGTCCACGAGATCGTGTCGGACGTCAAGCGTCGCGCGGGCATCCGGCTCGGAATCCACACCCAGGACGACACGGGTTGCGCGGTTGCCAACACCCTGGCGGCCGTGGATGCCGGCGCGACACACGTTCAGGGAACGGCGAACGGGTACGGCGAACGAGCCGGTAACGCGAACATCTTCTCGGTCATCGGCGGCCTGGTCACCAAGATGGATCGCGACGTTCTGCCCGAGGGGTGCCTCCCCGAGATCCAGCGCGTGTCGCACGCGATCGCCGAGATCGCGAACCTCACGCCAGACGCCCATGCCCCGTACGTGGGCGCAGCGGCGTTCGCGCACAAAGCAGGCCTGCACGCGTCAGCGATCAAGATCGATCCGCTGATGTACAACCATCTCGACCCGGTCGTCGTCGGCAACACACAACGCATCCTGGTGACCGAGATGGCAGGCCGCGCCTCGGTGGAACTGAAGGCGCTGGAACTGGGCATCGACCTCAGCGATCGCCCGGATGTCGTGGCGGCGGTGGTGGACACGGTGAAGTCCCGCGAGGCTGTCGGGTGGTCCTACGAGGCGGCCGACGCCTCGTTCGAACTGCTGGTCCGCGACCACCTCGACCCCGACGCCGAACGGCCCTTCGACATGAAGTCCTACCGCGTGATCTGCGAGGACACGAAGGATGTCGAGATGTTGGCCGAGGCCCGCATCAAGTTGTCGGTCAAGGGTGAGCAGGTTATCGCGGTGCGCGAGGGCAACGGGCCGGTGAACGCCTTGGACCGCGCGCTACGGCGTGCGCTGCGCAAGTCCTACCCGCAGCTGCGGGAACTGGAACTGGTCGACTACAAGGTGCGGATCATGCCCGGCAGACACGGCACGGGTGCGGTGACCCGGGTGTTGATCGAGACGACGGACCACGAACGGGAGTGGACGACGGTAGGCGTGCACGCCAACGTCATCGAGGCGTCCTGGCTGGCGTTGTATGACGCGGTGCGCTTCGGTCTGATCGGTGCGACGCCGACGGTGTGAATCGGTGACGCCGAGCGGGTCAGCGGCTCGGTGAGGGCCGCTGCTGCTCATCGGTGATCGGTCGTGGGCGGGGTGACGGGCGGGACCCGACCAGTTCAGCGGTCGGTGCGGACTCGCCCGCGGGGCGTCGCAGGGTGGCCAGGACGCAGGTGGTGCAGGAGTGGGTGCAGCCCGATCCGTGGCCGTCACGATCACACGGATCGTCGGGGACATGCAGGACGGAAGGGTCGTGGTCGTGCCCGCACCCGCAGGGGATGCCGCCCTGCGCGGCAACCGCGTCCTCGATCGCTGCGTCGAGACGCGATTCGGCGAGGTCGGCCCGAACCGAGCAGGTCACGCCCCAGCCCATCAGCGCCAACACGATCGCCACGGCGAGCGCGACGATGACGAACGTCCTCACCACAGCGGTCCCGGCGCCGGTCGCGGCGACCGCGCCCACGGCGATGAACAGGACCGAGAACAGCCCGAGGGTCGCCGCGAGTTGCCTGCGCTTGTGTATCGGGATGTTGGACAACGATGAGCTCACGCCATCAATTATGAACGACCGCGCACGCGGGACCGACGGGTGGCCCCGGTAACCTCGAGCTTCATGCGCATCGCTCGTTTCGTCCATCCCGGTTCCGCTCGTGCCGAGTCGGGGGTGGCGTGGGGGACGGTAGAAGGTCCGGCCGACGCCGGTCCCGACCAATTGACCGTCGCGGCGATCGAGGGTCACCCCTTCGGTGCGTTGAACTTCACCGGTGATCGTTGGGCGTTTCCTGACGTACGGCTGCTGTCGCCGTTCCTGCCCAGCAAGGTCGTCGCGCTGGGCAAGAACTACCGCGACCATGCGAAGGAGATGGGCGGCGAGGCGCCGTCCACCCCGATGATCTTCATCAAGCCGTCGACATCCGTGATCGGGGAGGGGGACTCGGTCCGGCTGCCGGCTTCCTCGGATGAGGTGCACTACGAGGGCGAACTGGCGGTCGTCATCGGTGCACCGGCCCGCAACGTGAGACGGGCCGACGCGCTCAAGCACGTCTTCGGCTACGCCGCAGCCAACGACGTGACCGCACGTGACCAGCAGCGCGCCGACGTGCAATTCACTCGCGCGAAGAGTTACGACACCTTCTGCCCGCTCGGCCCCTGGGTCGAGACCGTCCTGGATGCTACCGATCTGCGGATCGTGACGCGGGTGAACGGGGTGGTGAAGCAGGACGGTCGGACGAGTCAGATGGTCCACGACATCGCGACCCAGATCGAGTTCGTCTCCGGCATCATGACGCTGCTACCCGGCGACGTGATCCTCACCGGGACGCCGGCCGGAGT
>JBDTFN010000173.1:0-7017 GCA_039937915.1 Jatrophihabitans sp.
CCCGGCAGGCGTCTCGCAACAACCCCGCCGTGGACCGGGCGCCCACCGTCACCGCAACCCCGCGTCGATCGAGTTCGGCCAGTAGCGAATGATCGGCGGACTCGACCCGGTTACGCAGCGTCTGGAAGTCCCGCATCAACGCCAACAGTTCGTCATCGTCCAGACCGGATAGCTCCGCGTCCCGGACCTCGGCCACCCCGCCGGACGCGACCGTCACACCGAGGTGCGCGGGACTGGTCCGGGTGACTCCCAACATGTATCGATTCTAATCGAATATCTGTTTCGTAGCAAGGAGTGTGCCCGAATTGGAACCTGGCATATCTCAGTCGTTCCTACGGCGGTGTAGCTGTCATGCTCTGGCTGTGCGCTGCGTTCCGCGCGTGCGAATGAGCGACGGGCGCGAGGAGTTCGGTGTCCGTGAACCGCCGACGTGAACGCAGGCTGTTCCACCCGTTAGACTCGGAAATCGCGTCGGTCCGCTGGCCGCACGCCGCCTTAGCTCAGTCGGCAGAGCACCTCACTCGTAATGAGGTTGTCCGGAGTTCGATTCTCCGAGGCGGCTCCATCGGCCCCAGTAATCGTGGGGCGTACTGGTTGGCTCGATGATGTTCAACCCCAGGTGTCGAGGTGGGCAACCCGGTGATCTGGATCGTTGACGTCCGACATCTGTAGATCGAGGCCGTAGGCGTGCGTGCGTTTGGCGCAAGACGAAGTGCCGTGCACGCGTCAGGCGTCGAGGCTTCGGAGGTATCTGCCGGTGATGAGGTGTTGGAACCCGCGGGCGGCCGACCCGCCGAGGCGCGCAAGCAACGTGCCAGGGCGCGAGAAGGCGGACACGGTGAAGTCCGTCCGGCCATCGGCACGACGCTGGAGGACGAAGGCTTCTTCGCCTGATTCGGGGTGGCCGGGCAGAGTGCCATAGGCGAAGCCTTGACAATCATGCTCGTCGATGACGTAGACGACTCGACACGGGATTTTCACTGCGACCGGACCGATTCCTAGTCGCATCAGCGTGACGGCGTCGACCTTGACGGTCGCTGACGAGGCGGCGACACGTAGTCCAGCCGACCGTTGAACCCGCCAGGTCATGAGGTCTTCGGCGGCAGCTTCGAAGGTCCGTGTTGCCGGCAAGGTGCGGGTTCTGGCGACATAGTGATAGCCAGGCGGCGGAGCCGTGGCAGTGGCTCCTACATCGGGATAGGTGAACGCGGCTTGCCGCAGCGTGACGGCGTTGACCTGATCAAGGAGCTCAAACGTCATCAGCCCATCATCGCTGCCGACTTCACCGAGCGCGCGTTCGTCAGCCATGTTCAGACCTTCCCGAGCCCGAGCCCGAGGTCGTCGTCGCACAGTGCTCGCAAGCGTGTCTGCGCCCCGTGTCGCAGTCGTTGGCGGCAGAGCCGTGATCGATTACGTAGCCGCGCAGGGCAGGAAAACGCTACCGGCCATCGTTGCCAAGCTGGTATCTGGAGGTGATGACGGTCGCGACCACTGTTGCAAAACGGCTCGCGTTGTCGCTGTCGGCAGAGATCGCCACCTCCGGACGGCGCTTAGCCGGGCAAGAACCAGCAGCGCACGCAGATCGACCCAGGAACTCGTAGCGCTCAGGTGGGGAAGCGGATGTAGGCGTCGATCAGGCGGCGGCCCAGTTGGGCCGGTGGGAGGCCGGCTGAACCGGCGGGCAGGGCGGCGAGTAGTCGATCGATGATCATCTCGTAGGTCAGATCGTCGGCGTGCTCGGCCAGGAGTTGACGCTCGGCGGCGTCGGAGAAGCATTGCGCTTTCCACGAAATCGAGTAGCGCAGTTGTTCCGATCTCCAACCGGTGGCCGATTGATCGGGATCGCCGCCGACGAGGCGCCAGAGCCCGTCCGCGTGACGCAGCCGAACTCCGCTGCGCAGCCGTGGCGCATCGTCGACCTCGCCGACGCGGTCGACGCCGTGCAGCGTGTCGTCGGTGTCGAGGAGGAGCGCGGTGTTGTGCCGGGGCGGGATCGATACGGACGCACCCTGCGGCCCGTCCGGGTAGTAGGTGAATTCGCCTCCGGCTGCGTGCGTGCGGCCGAGGTGCAGGACGGCCGTGGCAAGGCGCACCCGCCATCGGTCGAACAGCCCGCTGTGTTGCATCACGACCAGGAACCAGAGCGGGTACTGCTCGCGCGATATGCCTCGGAACTGCGGCACGTCGGTGTGTAACCCGAGTTCCTGGCCGGGCAGCATCACGTTCGCGTAGATCTGCGTGGGCACCACGACCGGGCGACCGAACAGCTGACGCGCGGTATCGGCGAGTACCGGGTGGTTCAACAATCGGCACACCACTGGGTTCCAGATGTCGCGACCGTGCACGTACGTTGCGCGGAAATAGTTATTTCGCGCGTGCAGATCCACCCTGGTGTCGTTACCGCTACCGGACCTGCCGCCGGTCCGGACGAAGTTCGCGCTGGCATCGGCGCGTTGACCGAGTGCAGTGAGCAGCGGCGGGCGGATGTTCGACCGGTGTTCGGTGCAAACTGCCTCGGTCGGTCGATGTGCCACCGCGCAGGCCACCGGTCGGCCGCGCGGCGTCCCGCCGTCGCTGGACAAGCCATAACCGGGAAAAGCCTCCCAGTGCTCGAGCAGCCGCTGCGCATACCGGGGCGCCAACAGTCCGTCCACCGCGAACACCGGTCCGGGACGTACGGCGGTGACCGAGCGGGTGCGCGGCCCGGCGGCGCTCACCGGTCCGGCTCGTCGAGTCGCATCCATTCGTTCTGCTCGCCGTCCACGACGAGCAGTTCACCGGTCCTGGTCGACGCATCGAGCTCACGGATCGCTTCTGCTGCCCGTGCGACGCCTACCAACTGAGGGAAGCTGTTTGCGGCCGTCGCGTTGACGCGCACTCCCACGCGTTCGAACTCCACGGCCATATGGGCCGTGAGGTGGTTCATCGCGGCCTTCGACGCGGCGTAAACACTCTGTCCCGAGCCGGGGTACACGCGCAGGGCCGCCACGCTGGAGACGTTCACCACGTTGCGGTTGTGCACGCGGTTGTTTCCGGCGTCGGCCTGCCAGTGCAGCTGCGCGATCAGTGTGGCCAGACGCAACGGAATGTCGACGGCCAGCGCGAACTGGCGTTGCACCGAGTTGGCAAGGTCGAGCGAACCGAGCATTGGTGCCCAGAGGGTCGAGACCGCTGCGTTCACGAGGAGATCGATGCGGCCGTGGCGCGCGAGGGTCGACTCCACGACGCGCAGGGCCTCCCCGGGGACCAGCAGGTCGGCGCGCAGGGCGTGAATCGGGTGCGCGTTCTCCTGCACGGCCCGGCCCGGATCCAACGGGTCGACCAGTCGTGCGTCCTGGGCCGGGAACCACGGCCGTTCGCGCCGGTACACCGCCACGATGTCGTATTGGTCACGGTACGCCGCACAAAATGCTCGACCGAGTTGGCCTGACGCGCCGGTGAACAGACACACCCGCCGCTCGTTCACTACGTCCATCCGACGATGCTTTCGTTCCCCCATCGCGCGGTTGTCGCCGCCCGATCCCGGTGCAGCCACATCACAAGGCAGTTGCGTTCGACGCCGAGATTGGAGATGAACGTGTGATACGAAAACGGCGTGCACTCGAAGGCGACCAACGAGTTGTTCTTCGGAGGCACTCGAACGTCGGGTTGATCCACGGGCTGCTGCGCGGATCGGTAGAGGCAAGTGTCGCCGCCGATGATGGCCGGCGGGGTGTCGAGGTAGTAGAGCAGCGAGATGCCGCGCGTTCTCTCGACGGTGCTGATGCCTGTGCTGCTGCTCCCGGTGCGGTAGTTGCTCACCGCCGGGTCGTGCACGCACACCGAGGAGTCGTCATCATGCTGGGGAAACCAGCCGGGATTCAGATCGTTGTGAATGGTGCCTGACGCCGACCCGGGCGCGTGGTGGTGCAGCGTGGCGATCACGTCCCCGGTGGCCTGCACACCCAGCAGCGTGGCGATCAGGTCGTGCCACTCGCGGGTCAGGAACACCCCGAAGCCTCCGGCGTTCGCGGGGGTGACCGCGGCGGCCGAGGCGTCGTAGCCGGCCAGGCTACGACTGAAGTCTCCGCGCGCCATGCGTTCGCGGAACGTGGCGACGATCTGGTCGTACACGGCGCTGACGAAGACGTCCTCGACGCGCAGATGCCGCACCGGTGTATCGACCAGCCACCAGCGACGATGGGCCAGTACGTCGGATAGGGAAGTGGACAGTGGCGCGTCCGTCGTCAACGCCGGGGGGGCGACGGGGGCGGGGGTTGGCTCGGCCACCGCAGGCCCAGCGCCGGCGGGCATCAGGTCGGTGAGCAGCGCGGCGAAATCGTCGAACGGCTCGTTGAGCGCACCGCTCGCCCGGCGGTAGGTGACGGCCAGAGTCGCACCGCCGGCACGCGTAATCGTGCGCCAGTCGAGGTCGAGTTCGTGGTGGAGGTAGTCGAGGAACAACGATGCGCATCCGACCGCTTCGAGATCGTTGGGCTCCCCGGCCACAGCGACCGCGTTCCTACGATCGCCGCTCAGCCAGTCGTCGGCGCATGCCCACGCATTACGCCATCGCGGATAGAGGCTGCCGGCGATCGCCCGCGACAGCGCCTCGCCGTGTGCCGTGCGGGCCGACCAGTGCGGACCAGCCGATGCGGCCACGACATGCACGAGTTGGGTCGCGAGCAGGTGGCAGGAATATAGCGCGAGACGCGGCGAACTCGCCGCTCCGGCCGCGACGTCGCACCAGATCGTCGTGCCCTGATGGGCCGCGGGCATCCCTTCGGGCATCGCGGTCAGCACCACCTGCACCGGCGTCGGCAACGGCTGCTCGACGCCGAACAGCTCACAGATGATCGGAAGATCGGTCGCGTAGCGCGCGAACAGCAACTCGGCGGTTTCGTCAGCCGCGCGCCCGGAATCAACCGTCGAAAGCAGTTCGATGGACGGTGTCGAGGCGTGAACTCGCGTTTCTCCGATCTCGGGCATCGATGGCCGTGCCCCCGCGCGGACGGCGGACGGCCGGTACAGCCCGATCATCGCCGCACGCCTGCGGCAATCAACGGCGCCCAGACCCCATCCCACTGACTGGAGAAGTCGTAGCTCCGCTCGATCCAGGTACGCGATGCGAGGGCCCGCTCCGCGAGTGCTGCCTGGTCGGCGAGGAGCGTGGCGACGACCGCCACTGGGTCGGTGGTGGCGATGACGGGTGCGTCGTCGAGAACCACCGTCGGTGCGCGGACGATGTCGGTCGAGGTGCCGTTGCTGTGGTCCGGGCGCACCTGGACGACGGCGCACCCGCGGGAGAGTCCCACCAGCGACTCACGTCCGAGCACAGCACCGAAGTCGACCACGATAGTCGCCCCGCGGTGCGCGCCCGCCACCACCGAAGCCGCGTCATCCAACCCCGCTGCGAGCGCGGCGACGTCCTCGTCGCAGCCGTTGCCTCCGACGACGGACACGATCGGCCGGCCTGTGCGCGGCGGCGGTCGATAGCACCGCGTCCACCAATCCAACGGCTGGGCGACCATGTGCACGGCAGATCCGACCGTCAGCTCGAGCATTCCGCCGGCGTGGGCACGAGCGATGACGTCGGCGCCCTCGGTGTCCTCGTCAGTGATGACGACATCCGCCCTGCTCGAGGCGGTCGCCTCGGCCGAGCCGACGATCAGACAGACATGCCGGGTGAGTGCAGCGATGCAGTTGCGCAGCGACACCGCCCAGTCCGGCCGCGCGCCGAGGGTCTGGATCACGATCCGTAACGCGCCACCGCGCCTTTCGTGTGGCGGTCTGGGCGGCGTGCTCAGGAAGCTTTCGACATCCGGTCCTGACAGGTCGTCGCCCAGCAACAACACTCGGCAGCCTCGCACGTCCAGCTGGGCACCAGCACCGTTCGCCACGGTGAGGCCGACCCGATCAGCGCCGAGGTGCGCAGCGAGCGCGATCGCCATCGTCGTGCGGGCGTCGAGACGCTTGTGCGACTCGAGCTGTGACGTCCAGCGCGCCGGCAGCACGATTTCGCGAGGGCCGCCGGATGCGCGGCTCTCGACGAAACAGAGGGCGGGCTGGACGCCCGACGTCGGAGTGCCGAGCTGATAGTCGGGTTTGAATGGCCCCGAGAAACCATCCAGCCCGAAGAGCGAATGACGCGACTCGTCCCATCCGGAGGGTCGCTCGAGGGTCCCTGCGGCCATCAGGATGTCGGGACCACCCTGATCGATCCCGGCGCACGCAGACAGCGTTGCCTCGAAGCGGGCTCGTCCCAACGCCGCGTAGCGGCGAGTCCAGCGCTCGGACGTGCTGTCGCTCTGTTTGCGCAACGACGGTGCCGCCAAGGAGTGCTCGCGCAGTTCACCGAGCCCAAGAAAATCGACCAGCCGAAGGAACGCGGCAGCACGATCGCTCACCAGGTCCTCGTACCAGATCGTCAGGGGCAGGATCGAGTTCTCCGCGAAGAACCGCTCCCACATCCGGTCCTCCCGACGCATCCGGACGAGTGCGCCGGTGAGGTAGTCGAAGTCGAAACGCAGCGCCTCGGACGTTGGTACGTCGAACGGTGCCGGCGGAACGTCGGCGTCCCACCACACATTTGTCTGCATCGACTTCGTCCACGAGACGGCTTGACGCAACGTGTCCCGGCGGCGCAGCCAGACGTAGCGCACTGCCGGCAGCCACCGCTCGACCGCCTGGCGTTGCTCGACATAGGTCGGGTCTGCGAGACCAGTTTCCTGACGAGCGAAATGCCGAATCTGACGCGGGTGTGCTTTTGCGCCCAACACGCCATTGCTCGTGGTTGCGACCTGCTGCACTCGTTTCAGGTATTCGGGGTACGTCGAGACCCGCCACCTAGGTGTCCAGTGCTGCTGATACCCGGCAGAAAAATATTCGGTTGGATTGCCGGCACGCCCCGTCTTGCGCATGAGGTCGGCGACCAGATAGCTACCTGTGCGCGGGGTCGCGCACAGCACATAGCTGCTGCGCGCGACCGTCACGGCCTCCTGGCCGGGCACGCCTGCTGGCTCAGCCAGGTCCACCGGG
>JBDTFN010000174.1:0-4673 GCA_039937915.1 Jatrophihabitans sp.
GCCGACGTGATGGACGAGATCATGGACCGCGGCATTCTTGAGGTCCTGCCGCTCACCCACATCCGCGGTCGCTCGCTGCACGACTCGTTCGTGATCGTGGACGAGGCCCAGTCCCTCGAGCGCAACGTCCTGCTCACCGTACTGTCGCGCATCGGGTCCGGGTCGCGGGTCGTGCTCACCCACGAAGTCGCCCAGCGGGACAACCTGCGGGTCGGCCGGCACGACGGTGTCGCGGCGGTCATCGAGGCGCTGCAGGGACACCCGCTGTTCGCGCACGTCACGCTCACCCGCTCCGAGCGTTCACCCATCGCCGCGCTCGTCACCGAGATGCTCGAGGACCTGCCGCTTTAGACCCCTGAGCGTTCAGTGGCGGGCGTTCACCACCCCTGGGCGCCGAGTGGCGGATCAGGGCTCGAGTGGCGGCCTACGGTCCGCCACTCGAGCGTGCGTCCGCCACTCAACGCGGTGGGGGCCCGACCGACGCTTCGAGGGCTGCGGTGATCTCGGCCAGCCGGGCCTGGGCGGCGGTGAGCTCGTCCATCCGGCCGAAGTGGTGGGTCTCGATTACCTGGCGGGCCTGGGCCGCGTCATCGAAGGCGGTGCCCTCGGCCTGCGCGAGTTCGGTGACGCGGGCGTCGGCGCCGTCGCACCAGCGACCGACCTGGGTGAGCACCGAGTGCTGCGCGGCGGCGGCGCTGCGTCGGATGAGCGCGAGCGGCAACGGGACCTCGTCCACCCGGCGGTGGTCGAGCGTCACCCGCAACTGCACCTGGTCCCCGTCCGGGTCGCGCCACCCGCCCGCCGGGATGAGCTCGATGCCGAGTCCACGCCACGGCGCACGCACCGGCGCGGGATCGGAGTCAGCGTCGCCCACGCGCAACCGGTCACGCAGCTGGTCGGTCGCCGCACGAAGGACGTCTTGTGCGGCCGTATCCGCCGGTGCGCAGGCCTCCAGACGTTCGCGGGCCCGGGCTACGAGCAGCGCCTGCTGGCGGTACCGGTACTGCTCCTTCTCCGCCTCGGCCAGGGCTCGCCGCGCCGCAGTGAGTCTCTGCGCGTCCAGTGACTGCAAGAGCTTCAATCGGCTGACCTCGGCCGCGGCCACGTGCTGTTCGAGCAGCAGTGCGTTGCCGGTGGCCAGCGCCTTGACCTCGGCGTAGCTCAGCACCACCTCGCTGATGTCGTCGATGGTGCGGGTCTCCGATTCGCTGCGGTGCAGCTGCTCGACGAACGCTGCTTTGCGCTGAAGCGTCTGCCACATGTAGGCGTCGAAGCTGGCCCGCGTCACGTACCGCACGATGTCGACGACCGAATTCAGATTTCCGGGACGGAGGGCGCGTCCCTCGCGCTGCTCGATGTCCGAGGGCCGCCACGGGGCGTCGGCGTGGTGGATGGCGCGGAGTCGGCGCTGGACGTTGACCCCGACGCCGAGCTTGTCCGTGGAGCCGATCAGCACCGACACCTCGCCGTCGCGGCAGGCCGCGAACAGGGCCGCGCGGGCCTTGCCGCTGGTGGCCTCATGCACCCAGCGCACCCGATCGTCGGGAATGCCGCGCTCGACCAGAGCCAGGCGTAACCGTCCGTAGGTCTGCGGTCCGTTCGCGCCAGGGGTGCCGTGGTCGCACAGGATCAGTTGCAGGACGCCGGGCACGTCGCTGCCGGGAAACCGAAGCTTCGCGTGTTCCCGCTCGATCCGCGCGACCCGATCGGCGATGGCGACGACCTTGCTCGGCGTTTCTCGGATGCCGACCAGGTGCGGGTCGAGGGCCGCGCGGCGTCCGTCCCCGCAGACGGCGAGCATGTTGTCCTCGCCAGGCTCCCCGCGGACCTGCTCACGCCGCAGCTTGTCGACACGGGCACCGAGCGATCCGATGTACTGCCGCTGGCCCGGCGTGGGTTCGCAGACCACGGTGTCCTCGACGCGATCCGGCCGCTCGAGTCCGAGCACCTCGGCGGGCAGGATGTCGGCGTTGCGGGCGAGCATGCGGCGCAGCTCGGGCAGGTTGCGAATACGCGTGGGGCGTTGCACGAGGCGGATCCCGCTCGCGTCGGGCGTGACCTCGACGCCGGTCTCGAACTCGACGAACATCGCTGCCCAGGCGTCGAAGGAGTCGATGCCCGCGGCGGCCAGATCGTCGGGCTGGACGAAGGTCTGCCAGACGAACGTCTCGGCGAGGGTGTTGGACCACGGTGTTCCGGTGAACAACGCGAGGGTGGGCAGGCGTCCGCGACGGGTCCGCAGGATCTGTGCCTTGAGCAGCAGATCGGCGGCACGGTGTGACGACCCGAGCGAGATGCCCTCGATGCGGGACACGACCGGCAGGCGCTTGAAATAGTGCGCCTCGTCGACGAGCAGCAGGTCGACACCGAGGTCGTCGAAGGTCAGGGGTGGACGTTGCGTGCGGTCGAGCCGCTCGACGCGCTCGGCGATCGCCGCGGCGCGACGCTCGAGGATCGCGCGGCCGTACCGCCCTCCGAACCCGGCCCCGATCTGACGCTCGAGGTCGGCACCCCGACTGATCAACCACTCGCGTTCCTGCTCGGGCGCGACGGGTAGTGCGGTGAACGAACCGTGCGACATGATCACCGCGTCCCAGTCGCCGGTGGCGCAGCGCGCGGCGAGGTGGGCGCGGGACGTTGAGTCCTCGCCGGCGACGAGGAACCGCCCGAACGGGTACGCCTGCCGAGCCTCTCGCGCGGTCTGCTCGACCAGGTGCGCGGGCACGGTGATGAGCGGTTTGCGGGCCAGCCCGAGACGGCGCGCGGTCATCGCCGTGCACACCATCGAGCGGGTCTTGCCCGCACCGACGGCATGGCCGCACAGCGTGGCGGGGCTGGAGATGATCCGCGCGGCGATGTCGCGCTGCCACGGCCACAGTTCGACCCCGTCGGCCAGGCCGGGGAAGGTCAGCTGTGCGCCGTCGACGCGGGTCGTCGCGTAGGTATTGAAGCGGCGGTTGTACTCCGCTGTGAGCCGGGCCGCCCGGTCGGCGTCCTCCCAGATCCACGCGCGGAAGCGGTCCTGCAGGGCCGCGAGCTTCTCCTGCGCGGCGAGGGTGTCGGCGACGTTGCGGCGGCGCACCCGCCGGCCGGGCATCGAGATGACGTCGTGGACCAGCGGTGTCCGCGCGTTGAGCCCGGCGGTGATGATGTCGTAGGCGTTCATCCGGTCGGTGCTGTACGGGCCGATCCGGTTGCGGGGACGCTTGCCGGTCGGCACCAGCTTCCAGTGCGCGGCCGAGGGCAGGTGCCACACCACGACCCGCCCGCCCAGTACCTCGTGGATGAAGTCCGCCACGTCGGCCGGCGCCACCCAGGGTGCGCCGAGCGAGACCGCGATCTGGGTCGGACCGACGTCCTCGGGTACCGCGGCGGTCAGCGCAGCGACGTTGCCAACGTAGTCGGAGTCGTGTTCCGCCGCTCGCCGGGCGGTGGCCAACCGGGCCCGCAGGTCGCCGCTGAGGTAGTCGCTCGCGGGGACCCAGTCACCGTCGCGTTCGGGATCGCGGTAGGCCAAGCCGTCGAGGGCGGCGGCCGCAGCCGCGGAGTCGGGCAGGCCGAGTAACTCGGCCACCCGCGCCAAGTCGACGAAGCCCTCGGCCCGGCAGACCGCTAGTGCTTCGAACGCCGTGGCGACGCGCGACACCGGATCGGGTCGACCGTGCACGCGTCGTTGCAGGATCGGCGCAGGTTCGGCCGTCCCGGTGCTCGGGTCGTAGATCTCCAGGGCCAGGACGGTGAGCGCGTCCGGGTCGGCGCGGAACCCCCCGAGCGTCGGTCGTCGCCAGCGGGGGAGCGGGAGCCCGGTCTGGGTGTCGCGGGCGGAGTCGTCGAGCTCGCCGCGGTTCAGCGCTCCGTACCGGGCGACGTATCCCGCGTACTGCTGCGCGGCCCGGCGACGGGTGGGGGCGATCGCTTCGTCGGGCAGCAGGGCGTCGGACTCGAGCGCGAGCAGTTCGCGCGCGGTGTCGCGCAGTTCGATCAGCGCCTGCAGTTCGGCGGACGACGACGAGCCGGGCATGGGGCCATTCTGACCGGGCCGCCCGACAGTCGTCCGTGTCACCCGGCGGGCGGGAACTCGAAGCGGGCCAGTTCCGTCCACGGACCGTCGTCGTAGCGCCACAGGACGAACCCGGTCGCGGAGATCTCGTAGGGCCGGAACGCCCTGCGCAGCAGCGCGAGGGTGGCCCGGGCCTCGGCCGGAGACACCTTGTTCTGGACGGTGACATGGGGACGGAAGCCCTGCTGGTCCTGCGCAGTCAGGTAGGGCCACCACTGCCGTTGCAGCGCGCGGTGTCGGCGGGCCAGTTCCGGTGACGCGAGCGCGTAGGCGGCCCCGCGCCCGAGCGGCAGGACGCCGGCGACACCGACCGGGAACCTCGGCCCGCAGGCCTGGACGAGATCGTTGCGGACCTGCGCCTCCAACTCGCCGGGCACCGCGTGGAACAAGGTGACGTGCGCGCCGACCTGGGTCCGGCCGACCGGGAAGAGCCGGGTTCGTTCGGCGTCGAAGTGCTGTTGAGCGACGTCGTCCACCGCCAGCGTGATCACGAGCGGTTTCACGACTCCACGCTAGCCGTTGCCAGAACAGAACTTATGTACGAATATTGCAGCATGATCCTGCACGCCGACCTCGACTCGTTCTACGCGTCGGTCGAGCAGCGGGACCAGCC
>JBDTFN010000175.1:0-9154 GCA_039937915.1 Jatrophihabitans sp.
CGCTCGCGGCAGAACCGGGCGATGTCCCAGACGACGAGGAAGTAGCCGGGGAAGTGCAGGTCCTCGATGATCTCCAGTTCGTGCTCGATCATGTCGTAGGCCCGGGCTTCGTGCGGGGTGCCGCCGAACCAGCGTGCAGCGCCCTCGTAGGTGAGCCGGCGCAGGTACTGCATCTCGGTCAGGCCGTCCGGGCACGGAAACGGCGGCAGGTCGGGGGCGATGAGTTGCAGCGAGAAGGTGATCTCGCCGGCCAGGCGCGCGGCGTTGGACACCGCGTCCGGCCAGCGGGCGAAGCGTTGCGCCATCTCCGCCCCCGAGCGCAGGTGCTGTCCGGACCACGACGGCAGCCAACCGTCGATCTCGTCCAAACTCGAGCGGGCGCGGACCGCAGCCATGGCGGTGGCCAACGGGCGGCGTGGTGGTCCGTGGAAGTGCGCGGCAGTGGTGGCCACGACCGGCAGCCGCGCCTCGGCGGCGAGCGCGGCCAGTACCTCGTAGCGTTCGTCGGCGAGTGGGTCGAGTTCGTGGGTGAGTTCGACGACGACGTTGTCACAGCCGAAGTGATGGACGAGATCGCCCAGCGCCCGGCGGGCCGCCGTCTCGCCGCCGGTGTCGAGGGCTTGGCGCACCGACCCCTTGCGGCAGCCGGTGAGCACGAGCCACTGCCCGTCCGCGGCCGCGCCGAGCGCTTCGAGGTCGTCGTAGGCCGGTCGACCTTTCGCCCCACCGCGCAGATGCGCCTGCCCGATCGCGCGCGACAGTCGGGCGTAGCCCTCCGGACCGCGGGCCAGGGCGAGCAGATGCGTGCCAGGTGGGTCGGGGACGCCGACTCGCGTCGCGATCATCTGCTCGGATTGCGTCTGGGCGACCGGGACGTCCAGGGATAGTTCGGCACCGAACGCGGTCCGCAGCCCGTACGCCGTCGCAGCTTCGGCGAAGCGCACCAGGCCGTAGACGCCGTCGTGATCGGTGAGGGTCAGCGTCTCGAGGCCGAGCCGGGTCGCCTCCTCGGCGAGTTCCTCCGGCGAAGAGGCGCCGTCGAGAAAGCTGAAGGAGGAGTGGGCGTGCAGTTCGGCGTAGGGAACGGCCACCGCTGGCCGCGAGACCTCGGCCGGCTCATACGCTGCCCGCTTGCGCGACCAGGCCGGCGAGTCGCCGCCGTCCCCGGGCCGGTCGGGCGTGCTCGGGTCGGGGCGCCCGGACAGCCGGCGCTCGAGTTCCCGCCACGGGATCTGCGGATTGTCGAAACCCATCCGTACAGATTAGAAAAGATGTTCGGATAAACCAAGTCGATTGCGCCGGACGATGCGGCATCATGTCCGGGTGCGCGATCCGCGGGAAGGGCTCACGTCCGACGGGATGATCCGGACGGGCGTACACCGGGACCGGGTGCCGTCGGCGTTCGAGCCCATCCTGAACGAGGCGATCGCAGAGTTTCACCTCGTGGCGTCACCGGACACCGAGCTGCACCTCTACTGCTCAGTCCTCGGACTACACCGGTGAGAACGACGAAACTTACGGCAATCGCGGCTTTCTCCGGCACTACTGCGTGTCACTGGCCGGGCCGGATGCGATCCGCAGCGGTGAGCCCTTCCCGGGTGACGTCCGGGCGGCGAGGGGCTTCAACGGCGACATCGCGGCCCGTCTCGCGCACTGGCGAACCGGGGGTGCGAATGCGCGAGCGGTGGCTCGTAAGTCCTTGGTCGCCGCAGCGGGTGTGGTCAGCATCCGCAACCGGACATGGACGACCGATCGCGCCACTACAGCACGCGAGTGGGCCGACCTCGACAGGGCGGAGCGAGGAGATCGGCAGGCTGCTCGCGTGGTCCGAGCCGGGGGCGTCGATCCTGAGTTAGCAGGTCGGTGGCCTCATGGCAGTCTCGCCGCTGGACGCAGCGCGGCGAGTAGGTCTCGCTGCCGGACCCAGCCAGTGATCGTGCCGTCGGCGTCCGCGACGGGTACAGCGCCCGCGTCGTGCTCGATGCGCTGCAGCACCTCGCCCAACGGGGTGTCCGGCGTGACCGGCGTGCAGCGTTCGGTCAGGGCCCGGACGTCGGTCTCCTCGCCGGCGGCGAGGGCGTGCATGACGTCGTGGGAGGAGATCACGCCCAGGAAGCCGTCCGCGGTGACTACGGGAAGATGAGCTTCGCCCGACGCGATGAACATCTCCGCTGCGGCAGCGACGCTCTTGTCCGCGTCGATCGGGGTCGGTGGTGCGGTCATGAACTGCGAGGTGGGTCGACGGCGCACGATGGCGTCCGCGGGTTCGTCGATGTCGATGCCGCGACGGATCAGTTTCCGGGTATAGACCGTGTCCTTCGAGACGAGGTGGCTCGCTCCGGCGGCCAGGACGATGGCGAGCATCAACGGCAGGATGATCGTGTACTCGCCGGTGAGCTCGAACAGGATCAGCACGGCCGAGATCGGTGCGCGGGCGGCGCCGGCGAACACGGCGCCCATCCCGATGAGGGCGTACGCCCCGACCGAACCGCCGCTGTGCGGCGCGATGGCATGGACGACGTCGCCGAAGACCGCGCCGGCCATGGCGCCGCAGAACAGTGACGGCGCGAACACCCCGCCCGAACCGCCGATGCCGATGGTCAGGCTGCAGGCCAGGATCTTCCCGACCAGTAGCGCGATGAGGAACGCGATGCCGTAGCCGCCGTCCACGGCTTTGCCTAGTACCGGATAGCCGACGCCATACATCTGAGGCAGGACGAGCAGCAGCAGTCCGAGCAGTACGCCGCCGACCGCGGGACGTGCCCATTCCGGCCCGCGCCAGGCCCAGTCGCAGAGGTCTTCGATGGCGTACAGGGCACGTGAGAAGCCGACACCGATGAGGCCGGCGAGCACGCCCAGTACGGCGAAGAGCGGGTACTGCACGGTGTGCTCGATGTGGAAAGTCGGCAGCTTCAGGAACGGGCTGTCGCCCAGGATCGAACGGCTGATCACGCTGGCGGTCACCGACGACACGACGACCATGCCGAAGGACTCCGTCGCCCATTCGCGCAGGATGAGTTCCATCGCGAAGAAGACGCCGGCCAGCGGTGCGTTGAACGTCGCGGCGATCCCGCCTGCCGCCCCGCACGAGACGAGCAGCTTGACTTTCCGCTCGCCGAGACCGAAGGTCTGCGCCAGCGTGGAGCCGAGCGCCGAACCGATCTGCACGATCGGGCCCTCGCGACCGACCGAGCCGCCGCCCCCGATGCACAGCGCGGAGGCGAGCGACTTGACGACCGCGACCTGCGGACGGATCCGACCGCCGTTGCGGGCCACGGCCAACATCACCTCGGGCACGCCGTGCCCCCGGGCCTCGCGGGCGAAACGGTAGACCAGCGGCCCGTAGAGCAACCCGGCGACAACCGGGGCGAGGACCACGAAGTACGGGCCGAGGAACGACGCGTGCGGGTTTGCTGCGTGCCCGGCTGCGGAGTAGTCACGATGCCCGGACAGCACCAGCGTGAAGCCTTCGATCATGTACCGGAAGGCGACCGCGCCGAGCCCGGCGCCGGCGCCGATCAACACGCTCAGGGTGAGCAACCCCAGGCGCTCGGAGCGCAGGGCAGCGAGTCGGCCAACGGCGGGACTCATGGACAGCATCATTGCAGCATGCAACGTTTGCTAGGGTCAATGCAAATTCGGTGACTGAGGACATGTCGATCGAGGTGTGGAATGAGCAATCAGGGGAGCCGGGATTCTGACGACGCCGGCGTTGAGGACGGCGTGCGGGACGTTGTCGAGGCGGTCCTGATCGCGTCGCGGGTGCTGGTCGCGGTGTCAGCGCGTTCGCTCACCGACCTGGATGACGCGGTAACCCCGACCCAGTTCCGCTCCCTCGTCATCCTCGACGGTCACGGCGAGATCAACCTCAATCGCCTGGCCGAGATTCTCGATGTCAACGCCTCGACCGCGATGCGAACCATCGACCGGCTCATCGCGAACGGTTTCGTCACCCGCCAGGAGAACCCCGACAACCGACGTCAGGTGCTGCTGGCGCTCACCCGGGCCGGCACTCGGCTGGTGGCCAGGGTGACGTCACGCCGCCGACAGGAGATCAGCCGCATCGTCGAAGCGGTGCCGTCCGCCGAACGGGCAGCGGTCGTGCACGCGCTGCGGTCCTTCGCGTCGGCCTCGGGCGAATTGGAACCCAAACCCGAGACGACCGCCGTTCTGGGCTGGTAGCTCAACAGCAGTCGCAACAGTCTCCGCAGTCGCAGCAGTCCCCGCAATCGCAACAGCAGTCGCTGCATTCCAAACAGTCGCTGCAGTTGCGGCAACTCTCCTCGTGCTGTTCGCGGGTGCACGGGTTCGTCCACTCGCTGGCGCAACAGACCTGACACGTCCCGCAGACCACGAGCCAGCCTGCGCAGGCAGTGACGGGGTTTCGGTTCGGCGCTGGTGTCTCGACACCGATGCCCTGCCAGTCGGGGGGCTGCTGATCCGGCGGCAGCGGTGGCGTGAGTGGCGGCGGCTGACCGGGACCGGGATGCCCCGCCCCGGCAAAGGTCCGCTCGACCGCGGTAGCGAGCTCGTGGACGAGCAGGACGTGTACCAGCCTTGCGTCGACGAAGTCGACATCGCGTAGCGCGAGCTTCACCCCGATCACGGCGTCGTCGCAGTAGCGACGGACCTCGTAGGGCCTCAGGTCCAGCGCAAGCACCGGATTCCAGGCCCCTGACGCCCGGTCGGCACGTAGGTCCTCGACGGCGTCCAGCAGGTGGGCAAGTCGGCCGAAGAGTCGGCCCGCCTCGGCCAGAGGTTCCTGGTTCTCGGGACGTCCGGCCATGACCGCGGTGTGCCTGAATGCGAGCGCGGTAGCAGCCTCGGCCGGGCCTGTGACCTCGAGGATGGACGCCGGAGCGATCTCGGCCGCCTGCTGACCCGCTACGACGTCGAGCAGCGAGCGCGTATCGAGCGCGATGGCCGAGCCGGTGTCCGCACCTGCCTGTTCCCACCGGCGGGCAATGCGCGTGGTGGCCCGCCGCCGAAGGGCGCCGTCGAGGTCGCCGTCCTCGACGTGATCACGCAACTTCGCCGAGGCGAGCAGCAGCGACACCGACGCGGCCAGACGGGCGCCCCCGCCTTCGGCGACCGACGCGGACCGCATTCCACGCAGCGCGCACGGGCCTGCCTTACGCCGCCGCCCATCCGTCCCCGTCTGCGCCTCGACGAGCGCGGAGACGACGACGGCGTCGTAGTTGGTAACGACCCGGGCGAGGTGGCCGTGCTCGTCGCGAAGTGCGAGACACATCCCGCACAGGTGAGCCATCCACGACGCGCGCAGGTCCTCGCCGAGTCGATTGCGGCAGGGCCGAAGGATCCCGAACATCGAAGCAAGATATAGCCACCCCGTGTGTGATGTTCCGGTCGACAGGGAAAGTACCTTGCATGGCTGACAACACGTACCGCGTAACCGAGATCGTTGGAACCTCCGAGAAGGGGGTGGACGACGCGATCAAGGGGGCTGTGTCCCGCGCGTCGAAGACCCTGCGTGGCCTCGACTGGTTCGAGGTGACCGAGATCCGCGGCCACATCGAGAACGGCGAGGTCCAGCACGTCCAGGTCGGGCTGAAGATCGGGTTCAAGCTCGAGGAGTCCTAGGGCGTTGCTGCGCCGTAGGCGAGCCGGAGCCGGGAAGGTCGATCCCGTGCCCGACCGCATGGACGAGTTGCCCTCGCCCGGCTGGCAGGCGATCGACGACGCGATGGTGCGGCTGTACGGCGCGATGGAACCACTGCACGTCGGATATCAGCCGCCCGCAGCGTTCAGCACCAATCTGCAGGGTTGCTCGGCGTATGCGTCCACCGACCACTGGCACTACGTGAGCTACGGCCTGAGCGAGTTGTACATTCGGGGTTTCGACGACGATCCCGAACACTCCGGGTGGGGTTTCGAACTCACGATGCGCGTCCCGCGGAGACCGGGCGAACAGGCGCCTGGCTGGCCCTTCACGATGGTGAACGAGATGGCGAAACACGTGAACGGCAATAGTGTCCTGCTCGAGGTCGGAGATCGGATCGACCTGCGCCAGCCGGTGACCGGGTACCCGCACGTACCCGACGCGCCACCGACGGAGCTGACCGTCTTCGCGGTGACCCTTGATCCGCAACTGGGTGAGATCAGCACCGAGAACGGTCGCGTCGCCTTTCTCCAGCTTGTCGGCGTGACCGAGTCGGAGAAGGATCAGATGGTGCAGACGAACACCGCCGAGGTGCTCGCGGAACTCGCGCATGCCAATCCATTCCTGGTCACCGATCCGCGCCGAGCGTCCTGATCGTGTCGACGCTGCTGGTCGTCCACCACACGACCTCGCCCGCGCTGCAGGAACTACTCGAGGCAGTCCTGGCCGGGACCCGGGCGGAGGGTATCGACGGCGTCGAGGTGCGGGTGCGTCCGGCGCTGATCGCATCGCCCGTCGAGGTGCTCGAGGCGGACGGCTTCCTGCTCGGTACGCCGGCGAACATCGGCTACCTCTCCGGGGCGATGAAACACTTCTTCGACGGCATCTACTACCCGACGATGTCGGCGAAACCCGGAGCGCCGTACGGCCTGTGGGTGCACGGCAACAATGACCTCGCAGGTGCGGTCCGGGCCGCTGAGTCGATCGCCAAGGGCCTCGGCTGGACAAAGGTGCATGAGACGCTCCAGCTCATCGGCGCGCCGGACAAGGCGGCCCGGGAGGCGTGCTTCGATCTCGGCGCAACCGTCGCGGCATCGCTGATGGAGGGACAGTGACCGTCCACATAGTCGTGACCCAGGAACTCCCGGCGGACTGCGAGACAGTGTTCGACACCGTCCATGACTACCGGCACCGCCTCGAGTGGGACACGCTGCTGCGGCGGGCCTACACCGTCGAGGACGCCGCTCCGGCGCGTGACGTCGTCGCGGTGTGCTCGGCGAAATGGTGGCTCGGTGGCTACTCCTTCCGAACCCGCTACGTGTCCTTCGACCGGCCACGCCTCGCCGCGATCAAGCTCGAGTCCCGCCCGCCGTTCTTCGCGTCCTGGGCGGCGTCGATCCGGCACGCGCCGGTCGGTGAAAGGTGTTCGTCCGCGACGTACACGATGACCTTCACGGTGAAGCCGCGTTGGCTGGCGTTCGTGCTGGAACCCCTCGCCCGCACGCTGTTCACGCGTGAGACCCAGCGCCGGCTGCGGGCGCTCGCCCGTCGCGTCGCCCCCGACCCGACCACGTAGCGTCACCCCGTGGCCCGCGTATCGAGGACAGTGCAACGCAGCGCCCTGGGTGCGGCCGATCTCTACGCCCGCGGGCTGGGTGCCCGCGGGCGGATGAGTAACGCCGAGGTGCACGGCATGCGGGCGCTGCTCGAGCTGCAACTCTCCCGCCCGGCGTTTCGTCCCGACCACGAGACGACGGTGACCCCGGTGCGGGAACGACGCCCGGACGGTCAGGTGCGCGGCGAGTGGGTCGAGCGTCCCGGTATCTCGACACGAGGCACCTCCGTATTGCTCTACGTACACGGCGGTGGGTTCGTTGCCGGTTCGCCGAGGTCACACCGCGGGCTGACCGCCGAACTCGGCCGTCGGCTCGGTCGTTCGGTGTTCTCGCTGGACTACCGGCTGGCTCCCGGTCACCGGTTCCCGGCCGCCGCGGACGACGTCCTGCGGGCCTACGCATGGCTGCTGGACTCAGGTGTCGCGGCGCAGCGGATCATCGTGGCCGGTGACTCGGCCGGCGGACATCTGGTGCTGGGACTCTCGCCCCGCGCGTTGCGGGCGGGGCTGCCGGTCCCGGGTGGGGTGATCGCGTTCTCGCCGCTGGTCGATCCCTCGATGGCGCTGAGCGCCGACTGGGAGCGAGCGCACGGCCGGGGTCGCATCGTCGGTGCGCGGGCGGGACGCGCCGCGATCGGGCGATACCACCCGGGTGTCAAGGCCGATCATCCCGAACTGCTGCTCACCAACGACGACCTGCACGGACTGCCGCCGACGCTGATCCAGGCCAGCGCGTCGGAGATCCTCGTCGCCGACGCCGAGCACTACGTGGCCGCGGCGCGTGGCGCCGGGGGCCGCGTCGAACTGCAGACCTGGCCGCGCCAGACCCATGTGTTCCAGGTGGCCTTCCGGATCTCGCGCTCGGCCGACGCCGCGCTCGGACGGGTGGTCGAGTTCGTCGACGAGGTCAGCCCTACTCACTCATAGTTGGCGTCAGTCATAGATGGCGTCGACCTGCCACCGCGGCGGGTCGGTCATCGTCCCTGACACCAGATACGCCCGGCCGTGGACGTCCACGATCTGGCAGCGCACGACCCGTCTGGCCTCGTCCGGTGACCACCACCGCTCGTCCACCGGCCAGGGGCCGGCCCAGGACGCCACCGCGCTCAACTGTGACCCGGTGCCGAACAACGCGGGCGGGGCCGGCATCGCACCACGCTCGGTGACCAGCACCGGACGTCGCGCAGCATCCAACAACCGGGCCGGACGGGGCGGGTCGAGCAGAACCGACGGTGCGGGTGCCGGGATGTGCCCCGGCCACGGTTGTTCGGGCGAACGCAGGGGCACCGGCTCGTCGCCCCACGGCACCAGGCGGGTCCGCTGGCCGGGGTCGCGACCGCCCTCGAGCACCGGCGCCAGCACCGAACCGTGCCCGAGCAGGGTCTGTACCCGAGCCAGCGCTCGGGCGGCACGCTCGTCGTCATCACCCTGACCGCCCCACAGCGCCTGCTGGTGCGTACCGGTGGGGACGACCTCGATCGGCACGAGGGTCAGGCTGACCACGCCACCGGTCGGTTTGTGCGCCCCGGACAGCCAACCCTCGAGCTGCCAGCGGATCCGGTCGAGGACGTCGGCGACGCCGAGCACTCCGGCGTGCCGCCAGCGACGCACCGTCTCCTCGCCGTTCTCGCTGAGAGCCTGCAATTCCAGGCAGGCGCAGGCCAGGCCGTGCGCGGCGAGGTCGGTGACGAACTGCTCGGCCACCCCGCGGGCGGAGAAGGCGATGGTGTCCACGCGGTCGACCGGTGGCTCGAGCTCGAGGGTGACCGCGAACTCCACCGGTGGTCGGCGCCCGCTGACCGGACGGTCGTCCTGCCCGCCCGCCTGCCGGTGCGCCCAGGCGCCGTCGGGGCCGAACCGGGCCAGTACGTCCTTGCCCGGGAGCGCGGCGAACGCACCCAGCGTGCGGATGCCCAGGC
>JBDTFN010000176.1:0-3350 GCA_039937915.1 Jatrophihabitans sp.
AAGCGGATGCACGACACCGTCGTCAAGGAGGACCGCCCGGAGATCCGGGGCATGGTCCAAACCGTCACGCATCTGGTGACGGTCGAGGAGGTCGACTGACATGGCAGGCAATCTGAAGGTTCACCACCTCAAGCCGGCGCCCGGCTCGCACACGAAGAAGACTCGTGTCGGCCGCGGCGAGGGCTCGAAGGGCAAGACCGCCGGTCGTGGCACCAAGGGCACTGGCGCGCGCTACCAGGTGCCGGCGGGCTTCGAGGGTGGTGCAACGCCGATCCACATGCGTTTGCCCAAGCTCAAGGGCTTCAAGAACCGCAACAAGGTCGCGTTCCAGGTCGTGAACGTCGCGCAGCTGTCCGAGCTGTTCCCCGACGGCGGGACCGTGGGTATCTCCGAACTCGTCGCCGCAGGTGCGGTCCGCAAGGGTGAGCCGGTCAAGGTCCTGGGTAACGGGGACTTGTCGGTCAAGCTCGACATCACCGCGAACGCATTCTCGACCAGCGCGCGGGACAAGATCGCCGCCGCCGGGGGCACCGTCACCCAGGCGTAGCTGTCCGGCGCACCGGGTGGTCGTGCTATTTCGGCCTTACGGGTTGGGTACCGATCGGTGCCCGAGTCCCGGCCCGGTGCGCCGACACATAGAGTGGGGCGGCCCGCCACGACTGTTAGCCTCATTGCACCGCAACTGACAGTCACGCTGGCCTCACACTGGTCCGGACCGGTCGGTCCCGGTCGACCGCAGCAGCAGACAGTTCCCGGCAGGAGGAACCCGTGATCAGGGCTTTCGGATCGGCGTTTCGTACGCCTGACCTACGAAAGAAGATTCTGTTCACCCTGGCGATGATCTCGCTGTACCGGCTCGGAGCGTCGATCCCGACGCCGAACACGAACACGACAGCGATCAACTCGTGCCTGTCGAACGCGTCGGCCGACAGCAAGAACGTGTACTCGCTGATCAACCTGTTCTCCGGCGGCGCACTGCTCAAGCTCTCGGTGTTCGCGCTGGGCATCATGCCCTACATCACCGCGAGCATCATCATCCAACTGCTCGTCGTCGTGATCCCGCGCTTCGAGCAGTTGAAGAAGGAAGGCCAGTCCGGCCAGAACAAGCTGACCCAGTACAGCCGGTACCTCACCATCGGACTGGGCATCCTGCAGTCGACCGGATTCATCGCCCTGGCCCGCTCCGGCCAACTCTTCCAGGGCTGCGACCAGAAGATCCTCTACAAGGAGGACGTCTGGTCGCTCACCGTCATGGTGATGATCATGACCGCCGGCACCGGCGTCATCATGTGGCTCCGTGAGCTGATCACCGACCGTGGCGTCGGCAACGGCATGTCGGTCCTGATGTTCACCTCGATCGCTGCACGTATCCCATCCGAGGGTCGGGTGCTGCTGCAGAACGGCGGCGGCTTCGTCTTCGTACTGATCATGGCGTTGAGCCTCGCGATCATCGTCGCGGTGGTGTTCGTCGAACAGGCGCAACGTCGAATACCGGTGCAGTACGCGAAACGAATGGTCGGTCGAAGGCAGTACGGGGGCACCTCGACCTATCTACCGCTGAAGGTGAACCAGGCCGGCGTCATCCCGGTCATCTTCGCCTCGTCGCTGCTGTACATCCCGCAGTTGATCAGTCAGTTGGTGAGCAGTAACAACACCAGCGGCTTCGCCCGGTGGGTGAACGAGTACTTGCTGGACCAGACGGCACCGACCTACCTGATCACTTACTTCCTGCTGATCATCTTCTTCGCCTACTTCTATGTCGGCATCACCTTCGACCCGGTCGAGCGGGCCGATGACATGAAGAAGTACGGCGGCTTCATCCCGGGCATCCGACCTGGGCGACCGACCGCGGAGTATCTGCAGTTCGTGCTGTCCAGGATCACGTTCCCGGGCTCGCTGTACCTGGGCGTCGTGGCCGTGCTGCCGAACTTCTTCTTCAACCTGACCAGCGGTAACAACCAGAACTTCCCGTTCGGCGGGGTCGCGGTGCTGATCATGGTCGGCGTGGGTCTGGACACCGTGAAGCAGATCGAGAGCCAACTGATGCAACGCAACTACGAGGGCTTCCTGCGGTGAGGATCCGGCGTGAACGCCCAGCCTGCGCTTCGCGAGGCCAAGGGGTCACACGGACGGTAATGACATGAGGCTCGTACTCGTGGGCCCTCCCGGCGCAGGCAAGGGCACGCAAGCCGAGTACATCGCCGAACACTTCGGCATTCCGAAGATCTCCACCGGCGACATCTTCCGCGCGAACGTCTCAGGCGGTACCGAACTCGGCCGGCAGGCCAAGAAATACATGGACGCCGGGGACCTGGTGCCCGACGAGGTCACCAACGCGATGGTGCGCGCTCGCGTCGCCGAGCCGGATGCCGCGGCGGGGTTCCTGCTCGACGGTTTCCCCCGCAACACCGCACAGGCCGAGGTCCTCGCCGGGATCCTCACCGACATCGGTGCGCCGTTGAGCGTCGTGCTCGACCTCGAGGTGGACTTCGACGAGGTCGTCAAGCGGTTGTCGGGTCGGCGCACCTGCAAGAGCTGCGGGCACGTATGGCACGTCGAGTTCGACCCGCCGACGTCCCCGGACGCCTGTGACCTGTGCTCGGGAAAGCTCTACCAGCGAGACGACGACCTGGCCGAGACGGTGCGACACCGCCTCGACGTCTACGCCGAGCAGACCGCTCCCTTGATCGAGTTCTACCGCACGCGCGACAAGTTGGTCGCGATCGACGCCCTCGGCGCCGTCGAGGACGTCACCGAACGAGCGATCGCCGCGCTCACTCCCTTCGCCTGAGCATGGGACGTCGACCCGAGCGCATTCAGCTCAAATCTGCCGATCAGATCGCGGTGATGCGCGAGGCCGGTCTGGTCGTGGCCCACGCGCTGGAGGAGATGCGGGTCGCCGCGGCGCCCGGCGTGTCGACCGCTGACCTCGACGACATCGCTCGAGGGGTGCTGGCGAAGGCCGGCGCCACGTCTTCCTTCCTCGGCTATGACATCGGCTCGGGTCCCTACCCGGGCGTGATCTGCGCGTCGGTCAACGACCAGGTCGTGCATGGGATCCCGTCGGCGTCGCAGAAGCTGCGCGACGGTGACCTGATCTCGGTCGACTTCGGGGCGATCGTCGACGGCTGGCACGGTGACGCCGCCATCTCCATTCCGATCGGGGAGGTGTCCGCGGAGGTAACCGCGCTCTCGGACGCCTGCCGGGAATCGCTGTGGGACGGCCTGGCCGTGGCCCGGGCTGGTGGACGGCTGACCGACATCTCGCATGCGGTCGAGCAGTCCATTCGGGCCGCCGGCGCTTTCGGGATCGTGGCGGGGTACGGCGGGCACGGCATCGGTACCGCGAT
>JBDTFN010000177.1:0-8262 GCA_039937915.1 Jatrophihabitans sp.
GAAGCCGTACCCAGCAGGGCGAACAGCAAGGACAGGGAGCCGCTGACGCTGACCGTGCTACCCCGGCGCAGCCCGTCGGGCAGGACGGTCGAGAGCCCCGGCGCGACCGGCAACGGGGGCGCGGTGCGCACCCCGACGTGCTGCCAGTCGACACCGGTACTACCGTCCGGTCTGCGAATGGCCACGTCGAGCATCTAGCAATGATCGAACAGACGTTCTAATCCGTCAATCGCTGTCGGCGTGTCGTTATCGTCGGAGCATGTCCTCACCGATGCGGGTGGCCGTGCTGTCCGACACGCACTCGCCGTACCGCTGGAAATCGTGCCCGCCGGCGGTGGCGGCGGCGCTGGACGGCGTGGACGCGATCCTGCACGCGGGCGACGTCTGCACGGTCGGGACGCTGGATGAACTCGCCGCCTTTGCGCCACTGCATGCCGTCCGCGGCAACAACGACGGTGCGGACGTGGCCGCGTGGGGCGCACCGGACATTCTCGAAATCGACCTCGGCGGCCTACCGGTCGCCATGATTCACGACAGCGGACCGGCGCAGGGCCGGGGCGCCCGGCTGCACCGTATGTTCCCCAGCGCAGCGCTCGTCGTCTTCGGTCACTCGCACATCCCATGGAACGAGACGCACGTCGGGCAGCGCCACCTCAATCCGGGCTCGCCCACCGACCGACGCCGTCAGCCGCAGGGCACGATGGCCGAACTGCTCATCGACGGCGGTCGGCTGGTGTCGGCCCGGATCTTCCCGGTGACCTGAGCGGCGGTTACTCGTCCTCGACCCGGACGCCCTGTAGTGGGTTTCCCGCGCCGGTCCCCTCGACGACCGGGGCCTCGCCGGCCAGTGGGGCATCGGTGGGCGGCGGCCCTTCGCCACCGGAGCGGACGATGGCGCTGGTGTGGTTCTCCTCGTTCGCGCGGGACTCCTTGTTGGCGAAGGCATCGATGCCCTCGTGCGGTTCGGCGGGGATCTGCTGTTCGGTGGGTTCGGTCATGGTCCCCGGCGTACCCGATTCGACGACTTCCGCACCAGACCCACGATCGGGATACTTCCCCGATGGACTCCGATGCGATCTTCGCCCGCTGCGCCGACCTGCGCCGCGACACGGCCGAATTCGTCGAAAGCCTGGACGAACAGCAGCTCGGCACCCAGAGTCTGTGCGGCCAGTGGGACGTCCGCACGGTCGCTGCCCACCTCACCCTGCTGATCACCGCGTCCAAACGGGAGTTCATCCTCGCGATGCTGCGAAGCCGGGGTGACTTCGACCGGGCGAACGACACGCTGTCGACCCGGCGGGCCACAGCGCCGGTCGCAACGACGGTGAAGACGTTGCGCGAGCGGGCGAGCAGCCGCGCCGTACCCCCGGGTGGCGGTCCGAAGGCGCCCTTCACCGACCTGCTCGTGCACAACGGCGACATGCGGTTGCCGCTCGGCCTGCCGTTCGAGCCCGACCCGGCCGATCTCGCGGTCGCGCTCGCGTTCGTCGCCGGGGCGCCGCGCGGCTTCGTCGCCAAGAACAGGCTGGACGGCATCCGGCTGGCGCCCGACGACGTCGACGGTGCGTGGGGCAGCGGCGGCGATCTCACCGGGCGCGGGGCGGACATCCTGATGTTGGTCAGTGGCCGTCACAGCGCACTCGACCGGGTCGGCGGGTCGGGCAAGGACGTCCTCGCCGCCCGGCTCCTCGCCAGCCGAACGCGGTAACGACGACCGCCTACCCTGGGGCGGGTGTCCGCATCGCCGTCCGTCGCCGCACTCCGGGCACGACTGGACGAGTTGACGATCCGTGACGCCGACCGCCTGCGCCGCAGGCTGGACGGGCAGCAACGCAAGCCCAACCCGGCCGCGTTGACCCAGATCGCGGACCAGATCACCGCCGCCGCGCAGCGGATCACGACCCGCATGCTCGCCGTTCCGGAGATCACCTACCCGGACCTGCCCGTCAGCGCGAAGCGCGACGACATCGCCGCCGCGATCCGCGAACACCAGGTCGTCGTCGTGGCCGGCGAGACCGGGTCGGGCAAGACGACGCAGCTGCCCAAGATCTGCCTCGAGCTCGGCCGCGGCATCCGCGGCACGATCGGGCACACCCAACCCCGCCGGATCGCCGCACGGACGGTCGCGCAGCGCATCGCCGACGAACTGCACACCGACCTCGGCGATGCCGTCGGCTACACCGTCCGTTTCACCGACCAGGCCAGCGACCGCACCCTGGTCAAGCTGATGACTGACGGCATCCTGCTCGCCGAGATGCAGCGGGACCGTCGGCTGCTGCGCTACGACACCCTGATCCTGGACGAGGCCCACGAGCGCAGTCTGAACATCGACTTCCTGCTCGGCTACCTCAGGCAGTTGCTGCCGCGGCGTCTGGACCTGAAGGTGATCGTCACCAGCGCCACCATCGAGCCGGGACGGTTCGCGGAGCACTTCGCGTCGGCGGCCGGTGGCGCGGCCCCGATCGTCGAGGTGTCCGGGCGCACCTATCCGGTCGAGGTCCGGTACCGCCCGCTGGAACCGGACGTGTCGGCGGACGAGACGTCCGATGATGCCGGGGACGCGGACGACCCGGACCACGACGTCACCCACCGGGTCGAGGCGCGCGATCAGACCGAGGCGATCGTGGACGCAATTCACGAACTCGAGCACGAGCCGCCCGGTGACGTGCTGGTCTTTCTGTCCGGTGAGCGGGAGATCCGCGACACCGCTGAGGCCCTGAAGGACCTCCGCAACACTGAGGTGCTGCCGCTCTACGCGCGGCTGTCCACGGCCGAGCAGCAGCGCGTCTTCGAGACCTCGCACACCGGACGTCGCGTCGTCCTGGCCACGAACGTCGCCGAGACGTCGTTGACGGTGCCGGGGATCCGGTACGTCGTCGACCCCGGCACGGCCCGGATCAGCCGCTACAGCAGGCGAACCAAGGTGCAGCGACTGCCCATCGAACCCATCTCGCAGGCCTCGGCGGCGCAGCGAGCCGGGCGGTGCGGTCGCGTGGCGGACGGCGTCTGCATCCGGCTCTACAGCGAGACCGACTTCGAGTTGCGACCGCGCTATACCGACCCCGAGATCCTGCGGACGAACCTCGCCTCGGTGATGCTGCAGATGGCCGCGCTGCACCTGGGCGAGGTTGCCGCCTTCCCGTTCCTGGACCCACCGGACCGGCGCAGCATCCGTGACGGGTCGATGCTGCTGCAGGAACTCGGCGCCTTCGACGCCGACGCTGCGATCACCGACATCGGCCGCCGGCTCGCGCAACTACCGGTGGATCCCCGCATCGGCCGGATGATCCTGGCCGCCGACACCGAGAACTGCGTCCGCGAGGTGCTGGTCCTGGCCGCCGCGCTGTCCATCCCGGACCCGCGGGAACGCCCGGCTGACCGGGAGGACGCCGCGAAGCAGAAGCATGCCCGCTTCGCCGACGAGCACTCCGACTTCGTCTCCTACCTCAACCTGTGGCGCTACCTGCGCGAGCAGCGTCAGGAGCGCTCGGGCAACCAATTCCGCCGCATGTGCCGCGAGGAGTTCCTGCACTACCTGCGCATCCGCGAGTGGCAGGATCTGGTCGGACAATTGCGCAGTATCGCGAAAAGTCTCAACATCGTCGAGTCGAGTGCGGACGAGCCGGCCGGCGCGGACGCGGTGCACGCGGCGCTGCTGGCCGGACTGCTCAGCCACGTGGGCAAGCGCGAGGGAGATAACCGCGACTACGTCGGCGCGCGGAACACGAAGTTCGTCCTCGCGCCCGGTTCGGTGCTGACCAAACGCCCACCGCGCTGGGTGGTCGTCGCCGACCTCGTCGAGACGACTCGCCTGTACGGGCGCATCGCCGCGCGCATCGACCCCGAGAGCGTCGAGCGGGTGGCCGGGGATCTCGTCCAACGCACGTACAGCGAGCCGCACTGGGACGCTCAGCGAGGCGCTGCGATGGCCTACGAACGGGTGACGCTGTTCGGGCTGCCGCTGGTCCCGCGCCGTCGCGTCGGTTACTCGACGGTCGAGCCGGAGGAGTCGCGTGAACTGTTCCTGCGGCACGCGTTGGTCGAGGGCGACTGGAGCACCCGCCATCACTTCTTCCGCGACAACGAGGCGCTGCGCGCCGAACTGGAGGAGATGGAGGAAAAGGCGCGTCGCCGCGACCTGCTCGTCGGCGACGACGAGATCTACGCGTTCTACGACGCCCGGGTGCCGGCGGAGGCGGTCAGTCAGCAGCACTTCGACGCGTGGTGGAAGAAGACCCGGCACGCGACCCCGAACCTGCTGACGATGACACGCGAGGACCTGCTCCAGAAGGACGACGACGCGCCGGAGACGCTCGAGACGTGGCAGTCCGACGATCTTGCTCTGCCGGTCACGTACCGCTTCGAACCTGGCGCGGAGGACGACGGGGTCACCGTGCACATTCCCGTCGATGTCCTGGCCCGGCTCGGCCGCGAGGACTTTGCGTGGCAGGTGCCGGCCCTGCGCGAGGAACTGGTGATTGCCCTGCTGCGGGCGCTGCCCAAGGAGCTGCGCCGCGTGTTCGTGCCGGTCCCGGACACGGCACGGGCCGTGCTCGCCGAACTCACGCCGGGCCAGGAGCCGCTGCTGGCCGGTCTGCAGCGCGCATTGCGGGAGCGGACCGGCGTCCTCGTCCCCATCGAGGCGTTCGACCTCGCGAAGGTGCCGGCGCACCTGCGGGTCACCTTCGCCGTCGAGGACGCGGGTGGTGAGCTCGTCGCCCAGGGCAAGGATCTGAACGCGTTGCAGGAGCAACTGGCCGCACCGGTGCGAGCAGCCGTCGCCGCGGCCGTGGCCGGCGAACTGGAGCGCAGCGGGCTGACCGAGTGGCCGGCCGACCTGGTCGAGCTGCCGCGCTCGGTCGAGCGGACCAGCGGTGCGCACACCGTCCATGGGTACCCGGCGCTCGTCGACGAGGGCGTGTCCGTCGCCGTCCGGGTCTTTCCGACCGCGGCGGAACAGCAGGCTGCGATGCGGCTGGGTACGCGTCGGCTGCTGCGGCTGGTGACGTCGTCGCCGGCGAAGGCGGTGGAGCGAACGCTGGCGACCCGCGCCCGTCTCGTCCTCGGAACGAACCCGGACGGCTCGCTCGCCGCGCTGATCGACGACGCGGCCGATGCGGCCGTCGACGTACTCGCCGCGGAGCCGGCGTGGACTGCGGATAATTTCGCGATCTTGCGCAAAACAGTTACCGAAGGGCTGGTGGCCCGCACCACGGACGTCGTCCGGCGAGTCGAGAGGGTGCTGTCGGCTGCGCACGACGTGCGGCTCGCACTGCCCGCGGACCCACCGAAGGCGCAGGCGGACGCGATCGCCGATATTCGCGACCAGTTCCGTCGGCTGCTGCCGGTCGGCTTCGTCGCGCAGATCGGAGCGGGGCACTTGGCCGACGCGGCGCGCTACGTGACGGCGATCAGCCGTCGGTTGGAGTTGCTGCCGCGCGACGTCGAGGTCGACCGCGGCCGAATGCTGCGGGTGCACACCGTCCGTGACGTCTACGACGAGTTGGTGCGCTCGCTGCCGAGCGTGCGGGCGGGGGCCGAAGACATCCGCGACATCGGGCGCCTGGTCGAGGAACTCAGGGTCAGCCTGTGGGCCCAGCAGCTCGGCACCGCACGCCCGGTGAGCGAGAAACGCATCTTCCGCGCCATCGACGCCATAGAACTGTGAGCGTCGTGCACAGGTGTGAAAGATAATTTCGGGTCGTTGTCGATTCGGTCGGTGCCCGTTCGACGCACTCATGAAGCCGGGGTCGACGGAACTCCGGAAGGGATGCGAGGAGACGTCAGATGCGGGTCATGGTGCTGGTGAAGGCGACTGAGCGGTCCGAGGCGGGCGAAATGCCGTCGATGGACGAGCTGAACGCGATGGGCAAGTTCAACGCCGAGCTTGTCGAGGCCGGGATCATGCTGGCCGGCGAAGGGCTTCGGGAGAGCTCGCACGGCAAGCGGGTGCGCTTCGGCGACGACAAGAGCGCGACGGTGCTCGACGGGCCGTTCGCCGAGACGAAGGAACTCGTCTCCGGGTTCTGGGTCTGGGAGGTCGCGTCGATGGACGAGGCGATGGAGTGGCTCAAGCGTGCCCCGCTCGTCGACACCACGGTCGAGGTGCGCCCGGTGTTCGAGGCCGAGGACTTCGGCGACAACTTCACCCCGGAGATGCAGGCCGAGGAGCAGAAGCTGCGCGACCGGATGGAATCGCAGCACGGGGCGTAATGCCGTCCGGACCGCCGTCGCAGGACGCCGTCCGCGCACAGGTCGCCGCCGTCTGGCGGATCGAGGCCGCGCGGGTGATCGCGGGGCTGGCCCGGATGGTCCGCGACGTCGCGCTGGCCGAGGACCTTGCGCAGGACGCGCTGGTCGCGGCGCTGGAACAGTGGCCCGAGTCAGGTGTCCCGGACAACCCGGGCGCCTGGCTCACGGCAGTGGCCCGTCACCGGTACGTCGACACGGTGCGGCGTGAGGTCACCTACGAACGCAAGCTCGAGGAGGTCGGTCGCGGCACCTCGCCGGTGCAGGAGGACCCGATGGCCGACATCGAGATCGGGCCCACCGTCTCCGACGATGTGCTGAGGCTGATGTTGACCGCCTGCCACCCGGTGCTGGCGCCCGAGGCACGGGTCGCGCTCACGCTGCGGATGATCGGCGGCCTCACTACCGAGGAGATCGCCAGTGCCTACCTCGTCCCGACCTCGACGATGGCCGCGCGGATCACCCGGGCGAAGAAGACGCTCGGTGCGGCGAACGTGCCGTTCGAGGCGCCGACTGGGAACGAACTCGCGGTGCGGCTGTCCTCAGTGCTCGAAGTGGTCTACCTCGTCTTCAACGAGGGCTACGCCGCGTCGTCGGGCTCGTCGTGGACGCGTCCGGTGCTCTGTCAGGAAGCGATGCGGTTGGGACGGATGCTCGCCGGACTTGCCTCGGACGAGCCCGAAGCGCACGGTCTGGTGGCCCTGATGGAGATCCAGGCGTCCCGGCTGCGGTCACGCGTCGGGGCCGACGGTTCTTCGGTGCAGCTGCTGGATCAGGACCGCTCGCGTTGGGATCGGCTCCTCATCACGCACGCGCTCGGTGCTCTCGCGCGCGCCGAGGCTCTTGGCGGATCCGGGCCGTACGTGCTGCAGGCCGCGATCGCCGCGTGTCACGCTCGGGCAGGAGTCGCCGCTGACACCGACTGGGCTCGGATCGCGGAACTGTATGCCGACCTGGTCGAGCTCACCCGCTCGCCGATCGTGGAGTTGAACCGAGCGGTCGCCGTCTCGATGGCGACCGGTCCGCTCGAGGCGCTGCAGATCGTGGACGACCTGATCGCTGACGACGTCCCGTCGATGCGCTCGTACCACCTCGTCCCCGCGGTTCGCGGAGACCTGCTCTCCCGACTCGGCCGTTCCGTCGAGGCGCGCGGCGAGTTCGAGCGGGCCGCGGAACTGTGCAGCAACGAGGCCGAACGCGCCATCCTGCTGGAGCGCGCGGCGTCGCTTCAAGGACCCTGCTCTGACTACTCGTAGACGTCGAGTGGGGCTGGGTAGGTGTGGCCGGTGGGGCTGGTCCAGGTGAGGGTGTGGTTGGGGTTGCCGGTGACGGTCCAGCCGGCGTCGTGTTTCAGATGGTGGTGTCGGGGCAGAGGCTTTCGAGGTTGTCGGGGGTTGTTTGGCCGCCGGTTTCCCAGGGGTGTTGGTGGTCGTGCAGACCCGCCGATCGGCCAGGCTGCGGTGGTGGTGGCGGGGGAGAGCCGTAGCGCGCAGGCGATCTCATCGCGCACCCATTGCTTGTCCGGCTCGCGCGTCCCGAACCGGGTGGTGACCTCGCCGGCTGGTACCGACATGGCCGCGTACAGCCGGGCCTGCTGCGCGTCAGCCCACGCCCGCAACCGTTCCAGGGCGATCAGCGCGTCCACCCGACCGGCGTCGCAGAGTTCGACCGGGTCGAGGGTGCCGAACGGGGTCAGGACACCTGACCCGAAATCTGCGGTCGCGGCCCACGCCGCGATCTCATCCGGGCAGGACGGGGCGGGTTCGTGCTCGAGCAGATCACTGGGCTGCTCCAACCACCACGGCGTCTCGCTCATACGTCTGATTTTAGGGCGGGGGTCTGACAGAAATCGGCGAACTCACCACTGGAAAAGATTGACCGTGAAGCCGTGCGCGGGGTTCATCTCGTACTGCGTCTCGGTGTCCTGGTAAGCGCCCCAGTGCTCACCGGAATACGCCGGGTCGTAGACCTTGAGCTGGGCGAACTCGCTCTCCTCGTCCTTGATCCCACCGA
>JBDTFN010000178.1:0-6725 GCA_039937915.1 Jatrophihabitans sp.
CGTCGTCGAGCAGCAGCGGTTCGAGTTCGGCCACCAGTTCCGCGCGCCGTGTGGCGGTGAACGCGCCGACCACACCGACGTGCTGGAGTCTTCCGTCATCGTTGACGAGCCCGAGCAGCAGCGAGCCGACAAGCGGCGTGGCCTCGGTGGAGGTCTTGTGCCAGCGGAATCCGGCCAGGACGCAGTCCGCCGTCCGAACGTGCTTGATCTTGAACATGGTCCGTTTGTTCGGCTGGTAGGTGCCCTCGAGCGGTTTGGCCATGACGCCGTCCAGGCCGGCGCCCTCGAATTCGACGAACCACCGTTGGGCGACCTCGATGTCGGTCGTGGTCGGGGTCAGGTGGATCGGCGCCGATGCGTCGTTCAGCGCGCGTTCCAAGGCGGCCCGCCGCTCGGCGAACGGACGTCCGGTGAAGTCCTCGTCGTCAAGAGCGAGCAGGTCGAAGGCAATGAAGGACGCCGGCGTCGCCTCGCTGAGCATCGTCACGCGCGACACCGCGGGATGAATGCGCTGCTGCAGTGCCTCGAAGTCGAGCCCGTGGTCGGCGGCGATCACGATCTCGCCGTCCAGTACGCACCGTTCAGGCAGTTCGGCGAGGACCGCCTCGACGAGTTCGGGGAAATAGCGCGTCATCGGTTTCTCGTTGCGGCTGCCGAACTCGACGTCGTCGCCGTCGCGGAAGATCAGGCACCGGAAGCCGTCCCACTTCGGCTCGTACGATGCTCCGGCCGGGATGGCGGGGACCGATTTGGCCAGCATCGGGGCCACCGGCGGCATCACGGGCAACTGCATCGGCTCAGCGCCCTGCGACAGTCAGGGTGTAGCGACAGAACAGGTTGCCGGCGTCCTCGACGAGGCCGACGAGTGTGACGCCGGCCGGCGCGGCCCACTCGTGATCGCCGGTCATGCGCGGCGGTCCGCCGCCGACGAGCGTCGGCGCGAGCGTCACGCACAACTCGTCGACCACGCCCTCGCGGATCAGGTCGTTGAGCACGGTCGGGCCACCCTCGCACAGGATGCGGGTGAGCCCTCGCTCGACCAGCGCCTGACGGACGAGGACGGAGTCGATGACCTGGTCGCCGCAGTCGACCACGTCGGCCACCTGCTTGAGCAGCCTGCGCTTCTCGGCGTCGGCGGCCTCGGTGGTCAGCACGATGGGCCGCTGGGCCGCCGTGGCGTCGGTGAAGAACACGTCGTCGGGATCGAGACGCAGGCTGCGGCTGATCACGGCTACCGGCAGTTCCGGCCGCAGTCCGTAAGAGCGTCGGATCTCCAGCCGGCGCTCGGAGAACGGGATCGGGTGATAACACTCGGCCACCGCCGTACCGGCACCGACGAGGACCACGTCGGCGAGGTCGCGGAGCACCGCGAACACCACGCCGTCGCTCTCGGTCTGCAACGTCTTGGAGGTCCCGCTTGTGGACACCGCGCCGTCGACCGACGAGACGAAGTTGGCCCGGATGCCACCGCGGTCGAGCCAGCCGGCGGCGTAGTAGGCGTGTAGGTCAACATCATCGACCGGAGCGGGGAGCAGAGCGCGCATCCCTCCATCCCACCACGCCGTGGATAGGGTGTGCCAATGGATGAAACGGATGAGACCGAGGGCGCTCCGCCGGGTCCGCCGCTCTCGCGTCAGACGCCGTTCTACCGCGGATTCTTCGGGGCGCTCGGCGTCCTCGCCGCCGTCGTTCTCGCCGTCGCGGTGCGTGACGCTGCCTCGGTGCTGGTGCTCATCCTCATTGCGGCCTTCCTCGCCACTGGTTTGGAGCCCGTCGTCGGCTGGCTCGGTCGCCGCGGCGTTCGCCGGGGGTGGGCCGTGGCCGGGATCGGCGTGTCCATCCTGGCGTTCGTCGGGACCATCGGTTATGTGCTCGGCAGCGTGCTGAGCGACCAGATCAGCAACTTCATCGACAATGCGCCCAGCCTTTTCGACGATCTTCGTCGTAACCGCACGGTGGCCAAGATCGATTCGAAGTACCACATCTTTTCGACGCTCGAGAATCAGATCACCGACCCCAATCTCGCCCATCATCTGTTCGGAGGTGCGCTCGGTTTCGGCATCGGGCTGTTCACCGTCATTGCCAACACGATCGTGGTCTTCGTCCTCACCGTCTACTTCCTCGCGGCTGCCCCGGCGATCAAGAAGCGCCTGTACCTACTGGCCCCGGCCAGTCGTCGCGAGCGGGTGAGCATGCTCGGGGACGAGATCTTGCACCGGGTCGGGCGCTATGCGATCGGCGCTGTGGGAGTTGCGCTGCTCGCCGGAACCGTGACCGCGATCCTCTGCGTCAGTGTCGGAATCGGCCAGTACGCGCTGCCGCTCGCGGCGCTGGTCGCTCTGCTGGACCTCGTGCCGCTCGTCGGAGCCATCCTGGGCGCGACCTCGGTCTGCCTGGTGGGGCTCGCCACGTCGCTACCGGTCGGAATCACCTGCGTCATCTTCTACGTCATCTACGAGGCGCTGGAGGGTTACGTGATCTACCCGCGAGTCATGCGCTCCTCGGTCGACGTCCCCGAATACATCACGATCATCGCGGTACTCATCGGCGGCGCGGTCGGTGGAATCGTCGGCGCGTTGCTCGCGCTGCCGGTAGCCGCAGCCATGATCCTTCTCCTCCGCGAGGTCTGGGTCCGGCGACAGGACGTGGTCTGAGCTGATGGGAAAACGCAACCTGCTGAAGCGGATCCCGATCCCCGATAGGCTCGAGGCCGTCCTGGACGACGCCCTGGACAAGGGCCTGGCCGTGCAGCGCCCGGCCGTACAGAAGTACGTCGCACACCTGCGCGCGAAGAACTCGGAGACGACACCGACCCAGCTCGTCGCTCAACTCGAGCGGCACTACCGGGCCGCGGTGATCGGTATCGGTGGTGCGTCCGGAGCCGCTGCGGCCGTACCCGGAGTGGGCACCATGGCGAGCGTGGCAACCGGCGCCGCCGAGGTCACCGGTTTCATTTCCGCCACGGCCATGTACGTCTTGGCTTTGGCTGAGCTGCACAGCGTGCCGGTCAGCGATCCACAGGTGCGTCGCGCGCTCGTTATCGCCGTGCTGGTGGGAGAGGGTGCGGAGATGGTCATCGCCGGGACGGCCGGTGAATCGGGGCACTGGGCCCAGATGATCGGAGCGGCATCAGGCAAGGACGAGGGCAAGCTCGCCGGCATCAACGGGCGGTTGACGACGATGCTGATCACCCGCTTCGGCGCGCGTCAGGGTGCATTGCTGTTCGGCCGCGCCCTCCCGCTTGGCATCGGCGCCGGGATCGGTGCTGTCGGCAACGCCGCGCTGGCCCGGGGCGTGATCTCCACCGCGCGTCGCGCCTTCGGTCCCGCGCCGAAGAAGTTTCCCGGACGGATTGTCGAAGCGGTCCCGTCGCGGCGTCGGCCCCGGCCGAGAAGGCGTTGATACGCTGCAAGATCAACTGCCTCGGGAGGTCCTTATGTTCGTGGTCGTGCTGACAGACGAAGGCCAGCAACTTGTCGGGCCGCGGGCGGTCGGGCCGTTCGACGACTTCGACGCCGCGCAGAAATCGGCCAACGCGCTGGTCGAGCAGTGGGAGGTCGAATCCGGCGACGCTCCGACCGCGACCGTTGTGCGGATCGAGGAGCCGATCACCGGCGTCGTCGTCGGCGAGATGCAGTAGCGGCGGATGGATCCAACCGGCTAGACGCGCACGATGGCCGCAGTTTCCGGTCCGAGGGTTAAGCGGGTGCCATCTGGCTTCGTCGGACCGGTTGCCAGCACCACCTCGAGCGCCGCGACGGGCAGTGACTGCTCGTGCGCCGCGAGGTTCACCGCGACGTCGTGGGCCCCCCGGTGCACCACGAGCCACTGGCCGTCCTGGTCGTAGTCGATCGATACCGCACGCAGGTCCGTATCGCGCAGGTCGGGCTCGGCCGCACGTAGCGCGATCAGGGTCCGGTACAGCTCGAGCATGTCCGCGTGAGCGCCGGTGCCGACCTCGTCCCATCTCAGGATCGCCGTCCGGTAGGCCTCCGGGTCCTGCGGATCGATCATCTGGGAGACGTCCCAGCCGTGGTCGGCGAACTCGGCGATGCGCCCGCGGGTGACCGCCTCGGCCAACTCCGGTTCGGGGTGCGAGGTGAAGAACGGCCAACGGGTGGACGCGGCCCATTCCTCGCCCATCCAGAGCATCGGCGTGAACGGCGAGGTGAGCAGCAGCACCGCGCCGATGCGCAGTCGTCCCGGGGAGGTGAGCTCGGGCAGGCGGTCGCCGAGGGCGCGGTTGCCGACCTGGTCGTGATTCTGCAGGCACACGACGAACTGCCAGCCGTGGATCTTGGTCGTGTCGACGGGCTTGCCGTGGATCTGCCCGCGGAAGGTCGAGTACGTCCCGTCGTGCAGGAACGCGTGCGTGAACGTCTTCTCCAGCGTCTCCAGGGACCCGAAGTCGCAGTAGTAACCCTGCCGTTCGCCGGTCAGCATGGCGTGCAGCGCATGGTGGACGTCGTCGTCCCACTGGGCGGGCAGTCCGTACCCGCCCTGGTCCCGTGGCGTGATCATCACCGGGTCGTTCAGGTCGGACTCCGCGACCAGAGTGAGGGGGCGACCCAGCATGTCTGACAACCGATCGACCGCCGCCGACAACTCGGCCAGGATATGCGTCGGGGAGTCGTCGACCAGCGCGTGCACGGCATCCAGTCGCAGCGCGTCGATGTGAAAGTCGCGCAGCCACATCAGGGCGTTGTCGATGATGAACCGGCGTACGGCCGGCTCCTCGACGTTGATCAGGTCACCCCAGGTGTTGCGGCCGCTCTTGAGGTAAGGACCGAAGCGGGGCAGGTAGTTGCCGGATGGGCCGAGGTGGTTGTAGACCACGTCCAGGACGACGGCCAGACCCCGCCCGTGCGCGGCGTCGATGAAGCGCTTGAAGGCGTCCGGGCCGCCGAGCGGCTCATGCACCGCGTACCAGTCGACGCCGTCGTAGCCCCAGTTCCAGATTCCGTTGACCGCGTTCACCGGCAGCACCTCGACGTGGGTCACACCGAGGTCGACGAGGTGGTCCAACCGCTCGATCGCGCTGTCGAAGGTCGCTCCCGGCGTGAACGTGCCGATGTGCAGTTCGTAGACAATCGCGGCGCGAAGATCACGGCCCGCCCAGTCCCGGTCCTGCCACGCGTGGGCGTCCTGGTCATAGATCCGGCTCTGACCGTGCACACCGTCGGGCTGCCACCGCGATGTGGGGTCGGGGACGGGCTCGTCGGAGTCGTCGAGCAGGAACGCGTAGTCCGTGCCGGGCGGCAGGTCGGGACCGGTCCACCAGCCGTCGCCGACAGCGTTCAGCGCAGTCTCCGAGCCGTCGGCACGCACGCGCACCCGGCTCACCGAAGGGGCCCGCAGGCGCAGAGCGGTCACGGCCTCCACCCTGCCAGAAGACTGCGGTGGTGTGAGCCAGGCGCAGAACCTGGAACGATCACCGCATGGCAATCGTGACGTTCAGCGCAGCGGGGCGGCTGACCCCCGACGAGGTGTGGGAGCGCTACGCGGATCTGTCGCTGTGGTCGCAATGGGCGCCGCAGATCAGGCGCGTCGAGGCGACCTCCGAGCGCTTGGAGTTCGGGACGACCGGCCGGGTCTACGGGCCGCCCGGCATTCGGATCGACTTCGTCGTCAACGGCGTGGACGCGGCCGCCCGCCGCTGGTCCTGGACGGTGACGCGGTGGCCGATCACCCTTCATCTGGAGCACGCGGTGACCAAGCAGGGCGGCGGCGCGGCCACCTCGCTGCGCGTCGAGGGCCCGCTTCCGGTGGTGCTCGCCTACGCCCCGATCGCCCGCATCGCGCTGCAGTTCCTCGTATCGAAGCGCGAGCCGGTGATGCATCAGGCGCCCGCGGTGGAGCACGAGCCGTCGATAGATCCCGATGGATCGCCACCGCAGAGTCTGGTGGAGGACATCGCCGAATGATCATCTGGCCGCTAGCCTTCGCTGCATGACGGATCAGAGCATGCGCACGGCCCTCGCTGTGCCGGCCGGAGATGTGGTGCTGGCCGGGTTCGATTCCACTGCCCGCCCGCTGGCCCCGAAGAAGCACAACCGCGACCTGCGCAACGACCTGGCCGACATGCAGGAGTTGCAGCAGCGCTTATACGCGGAGTCGACCGCGGGTGGCACCCGCAGCATCCTGCTCGTGTTGCAGGGCATCGACACCGCGGGCAAGGGCGGGGTCACCAGGCACGTCGTCGGCACCTTCGGCCCGATCGGCGTCCAATACACCGGTTTCAAGAAGCCGACGAAGACGGAGTTGCGGCACGACTTCCTCTGGCGCATCCGCAAGAAGTTGCCGCCGCCCGGAACGATCGGTGTCTTTGACCGCTCGCACTACGAGGACGTGCTCATCGTGCGCGTCCACGACCTCGTTCCCCAGAGCGAGTGGGAGAAACGCTACGACCTGATCAACGAGTTCGAGGCCGATCTCGTCGCCAACGGCACGACGATCCTCAAGTGCTTTCTCGATATCAGCTTCGACACGCAACGCGAACGACTCGTCGCCCGACTGGACAACCCCGAGAAACACTGGAAGTTCAACGAGGCCGACCTCGACGAGCGGGCCCGGTGGAGTGACTACGAGAGCGCGTTCGAGGCGATGCTCGAGCGCACCAACACTGAACACGCGCCCTGGTACGTCGTGCCGAGCGATCACAAGAAGTACCGCAACTGGGCGATCGGTCAACTTCTGCACGAGACGCTGACGGACCTCGATCCGCA
>JBDTFN010000179.1:0-10345 GCA_039937915.1 Jatrophihabitans sp.
CAAGACCTGCGGGTACTCGGACAGCTGGCTGCGCTTTACGAGCGGACCGACCCGGTTCCCGCCGGTCTGGTGGAGCGAATCCGTTTCGGGATCACCCTCGATGCGCTGCACGCCGAGATCGCCGAACTGCAACGGACGGACGATCTCACCGGCGTGCGTTCCGGCGAGCTGACCGAGGCCCAGACCGTCACGTTCACCAGCGCGAGTTTGACGACCATGATCACGATCACGCCGACCTTGCCCGGCCGCGCACGGATCGACGGCTGGGCCGAGCCTGGGGGCGGGCTGCTGATCGAGCTTCGGGTGGTCGCTGACCAGATGCATACGACTGCTGATTCAGACGGCCGATTCGCGTTCGAGGACGTGCCTCGCGGACTGGCTCAGTTCGTGCTTCGCCCGCCTGCAGGCACTGCCCAACCGGACGTCGTGACGCCCTCGATCGAACTGTAGACGGGCGGCAGGTGTCCGCCCCGGCCTCGGCAGTGCTGCAGGCCTGCACCGAACTGCATGTGCAGGCCGTGGCCGAGCACAACCGTGGCCATCCGCTGCGTGCGTTGCGGCTGCTCACCCGCGCTGAGACGGTGCTGGCCGGGGAGCTGGGGGTGGATCAGGAGCAGAGTGCAGGGCTCGCGGCGGCCATCGCGATAAGCATCGCTATCAACACCGCCGAGGTTCACGGTGTGGAACGTGGTCGGCGCGCCCTGGACCATGCTCACCTGCTGGCCGAGCGGACCGGTGATCCGGCGCTGCTCGTCCGGGTGCACAGCCAGCACGCCGCGATCGCGACCCGGTCGGGAAATTTCGACGTTGCTCTGGCGCAGTTCGCGGCCGCCGAGGCAATGATCGAACACTCCGACCGCAACGACCACTTCGCGATCTTGTTGAACAGCGGCAACCTGCGCCTGTTCCGGGGTGAACTCGGCCCGGCTCGCGAGGCGTTGAGCAAGGCCGCCTCATTCGCCGACGAGCAGCAGATGGACGGCGAGCGGTTCAAGGCGCTGCACAATCTCGGTTACCTGGAGTTCCTCGCCGGCGATCTGCCGCGGGCGCTGCGCTTCATGGATCAGGCCGGCGCGCTGGCCACCGACGTGTCACCAGGCATCGCCCTACTCGATCGGGCGCGAGTGCTCGCCGAGGCCGGCCTGATACGTGCAGCGGATGCTGCTCTGGCTGCGGCGGCCGACATCTTTCAGGGTGAGCGGCTGGCCCAGGACCTCGGCGAGACCGAGCTCGAGCGGGCCCGGTGTGCGCTGATCGCCGGCGAGCCCGCTGCCGCCCGCCGCTACGCCGCTCGTGCGCGTGACCGGTTCCGTCGCCGGGGTAATGATCGATGGCGCCGAAGCGCCGAACTCCTGCTGCTGCAAGCGGATTTGGCCGCCGGCCGGCCCGGTGGTCGGCTGGTTCGTCCGGCCCTGCGATTGGCGGCCGAGCTCAAGGCCGACGGGCTACGCCTGCCCGCTCGGACCGCCGCGTTGATCGCGGCTGATGCCCTGCTGGCCGCGGATCGGCCGGGGCAGGCCGCCGGTCTGCTCCTCGATCTCGGCCGCGCGCGGCGCCACGACCCCATCACGGCGCGACTGCACGCCCGGGCGGTACGGGCTCGGCTGGAGATCGCCCGCGGTAACCGGGCGGCCGGATCCCGGCAGGCGCGTGCCGGGCTGGCTGAACTCGCCGACTATCAGGCCAGATTCGCCAGCATCGACCTGCAGACGGCGTCCGCGGTACACGGTCGGCGGGTCGCCGAGCTCGACATCTCGATCGCCCTGGACAGCGCCAGACCCGAATCGGTGTTCGCGGCTGCCGAGCGGGCGCGGGCCGTCTCCAGCCGGCTTCCGGTGGTCCGCCCACCGGCAGACCCGCTCGCGGGGGAGCTACTCGCCGAGCTTCGTCAGTGCGTCGAATCGCTGCGGGCGGCAGCGCACGACAGAGTGGCGGTGCCGGCGCTGCTACGCCGCCGCCGTGAACTCGAGCACGAGATCACGGCCCGCGGTTGGACGGCCGCCGGGAGCGGGGATCTGCGCCGGATCGCCGACCACGAGGAGGTCCGTGCGGCGGTAGCCGCGAGCGATACCACCATGGTGACGTTCGTGCAGAGCGCCGGGATGATCCATGCCGTCGTGCTCGGGCGCAGCGTCCGGCAATACGAGCTCGTTCAGGCTGACTGGGTCGCTGCGTGTTTGCGTCGCACCCGGGCGGACCTGGACGCGTTGGCCCAGCCGCTTCTCGCGTCCGGGCTGCGCGGCGCTGTCCTGGCCTCGTTTCGCCGGTCGGTCGCCGAACTGGACTCGGCCCTGCTTGCGCCGCTGGGGCTGGACGGACGGCGCCTGGCCCTGATCAGGACAGGCGTACTCGGACACGTTCCATGGGGCGAGCTGCCGTCCCTGCGTGGGGTGCCGGTGGTGGTCGCACAGTCCGCGACGGCCTGGCTCAGGGCGGCCCAGCCGGAGGACCGAAGCCGTCGCCATCGTGTGGTCGCGCTGGCCGGGCCTGGGGTGCCGCGCGGGAACCACGAGGTGTCGACCGTGCGCAGCGCGTGGCCGACCGCGCAGGTGCTGACCGGCGCGATGGCCGACCGTAGCGCGCTGGCCCGCGCGTTGGGACGGGCCAGCATCGTCCACGTCGCCGCCCATGGGATCCACCAGAGCGAGAACCCGATGTTCTCCTCGCTAGGGCTGGCCGACGGCTCGATGTTCGCCCACGAACTGGATCAGAACGCCCGCACTGCCGATCATGTAATCCTGTCCGCCTGCGAACTCGGACTCGCGACGGTACGCCCCGGGGATGAGTCGCTCGGGCTGACCGCCGTCCTGCTCAGGCTCGGCACCCGCAGCGTGACCGCGGGAGTGGCCCGGGTCGGCGATGACGTCGCTGCCGAGCTGATGAGTAGCTACCACGGCCGGCTCGCCGCGGGCGTTGACTCGGCCGCCGCATTGGCCGTGGCGGCCGAGCAGATCGCAGTCCCCACGCCATTCGTCTGCTTCGGTGCCGCGTACTCCGTCCGCACGCGACCGGGCTGAACCCCAACGGTGCCCACTGCCGCCGCCTCGTTGTTCTCACGGGGGCGTGTGAGACCGTGGTGCTCCGTTCGTTGGGACTTTTGCGGTGGAGGACGACACCAGATGCGGTTGGCCATCTGTAGCAGCAAGGGCGGCGTCGGCAAGACATCGACGGCGGTGAATCTGGCCACGGTGTACGGCGAGCGCGGCCGCACGTTGGCCGTGGACGCCGATCCGCAGGAAAGCCTCGGTCGGGCGTTCGGCGTCGTCGCCGGCCAGGATGACTCGTTATCCGCCCTGCTCGTTGACCCCGACGTCGATATCACCGCGATCATTCGCCGTGACGTGGCGCCCGGGGTGGATGTACTGCCGTCTCATCTCTCGCTCGAGGGGGTGGGGGTCACGCTGGCACAGACCGGCGCGCTTGCCACCAGCCTGCGGCGTGCGCTGCGGCCGGTCCTCGACCGGTACGACACGATCGTGATCGACACACACGGCGACAACGGCAACCTGACGTTGGCCGCGCTGGCGGCGGCTGACTCGGTCCTGACCCTGTTCACCTCCGACCCGGGTAGCGCGCTCGGCGCGGTGCGACTGTCATCGTTTCTGAACAGTCACCGCAAATACGAGAACACCCAGGCGCGACTGCTCGGTGTCGCCTGCGCCAACTGGGACAAGCACGGCGCTGCCGCGCGTGAAGTATCTGACGCGCTCGCCGCGACCGACCTGCCCCTGTTCGACACCCGTATCCCGTTCTCCCGCCGGGTGCCGAGCGCATCCCTGGCCAAGCGACCCGTGGTGCTGTCGAACCCGTCGAGCCCGGTCGCGAAGGCCTACCGGTCGCTGGCCGCCGAGATCACCCGCACCTACAAGAAACGGAGCCCGCGATGACCCCCCGCAATCGCAGCCATGACCTCACCGCCGACCTGTTGGACGAGCTTCAAGCCGAGGAGACGGCCGCTCGTCCGGCCGCGCCGGCGCCGGGCCTTTCGACGCGCGTCGACGCCGAGGCGGCGCCCCATGTCCAAGCCGCGCTGTACCTCACGCCCCGCGCGTGGCGACGGCTCACGCTCGCCCGCACGGGCCGGTCCGTGTCGATGAGCGTCGGACCTCTGCGTCTGCGCATCGGTCGCGATTCGTCCTAGCAGCTGGGCCAAGCAGCATCACCTCGATCGGCAGTTCTGGAACCAGACCGGCGAGGTCGGACTGCTGTGCCCTGGACCTGCCCGAGGTGTACGGCGGCGGGAGCGGGCAGCTGCGCTCAGGCAGTTCAGATTGACGCAGACCGATCCGTTGGCGACGATTTGATCAGACGCGCACTTACGCGCATCTCACGTGCAGACGTATGAGACCCATCCGAGGCCGACATGGCGGTACCTACGGCTGACCAGCCGTACTCCCGTCGCACCCTGCTCGTCGTCTGGGGTGTCCTGGCCCTGGCGGCGGCACTCGTCATCACCTTGCTGATCGTCTCGGGTGGTTCGTCCTCGGAAACGACACCGTCGGCGCAGCCGCAGACCGATCTGGCCGGCACGCTGGCCGGTCCGCAGCTGCCGGCGCCGGTCGTGGTCGGTGGTCGGCCCGGTCTGGCCGAACAGCAGGCGAACGCGGCACGCATCGTGAAGGTCAAGCCGAGTGCCGCCATACCGGCGAAAGACCTGCCGACCGGGACCAAGGTGCCGCCGGCCAACGTCCCGCACGCCCCGCGGGTCATCGTCGACGTCGGCGTGGCGCCCAATCCCAATCAGACCTGGACGCCCGCGGTCGGCATCGCCATCGCCGAACGGGCGCTGCGCTGGCTCAACACGCCCTACAGCTTCGCCGGCGGCAACGCGACCGGCCCGACCTACGGCTCGGCCGTCGACGCTGCCTCGCGCAACGACGGCAGCATCCGCGGCTTCGACTGCTCAGGGCTGGTGCTCTATGCGATGGGACCGTGGCGGCAGATGTCGCACAGTGCCGCGTCTCAATACCTGCAGGCCGGGTCGGTGCACCCGAACCTGGGCCAGCTGCTGCCCGGTGACCTGATCTTCTGGAGCGGCAACGGCACCATCAGCGGGGTCGGGCACGTCGCCATCTACATCGGCAACGGCAACGTCGTCCAGGCACCGCAGAGCGGCGACGTCGTCCGGGTCACCCCGATCGACCAGGTCGAGGCAGCCAAGATCGGCACCACCCGTCCGCTGACCTGAGCGGTTCAGGCCCTCGGACCGGAGTCGGACCGGCTCAGATCGGGCGGTCCTTGGGCGTCGACTTCGCGACGATCGCAGGGTCGGACGTGACGACGTCCCCGAGCGCGGCGTCGATACGGGTCATGACCTCGGCGTCCAGCTTCACGCCGGCTGCCTTGACGTTCTCGGTGACCTGTTCGGGCCGGGACGCCCCGACCAGCGCGGTCGCGACGTTGTCGTTCTGCAGCACCCAGGCCACGGCGAGCGTGGCCATCGACAGCCCGAGGTCGGCCGCGATGGGCTTGAGGTCCTGGACGCGGGTCAGCACGTCATCGGCCATCCAACGGCTGATCATGTTAGCGCCACCGCCCGCGGTGTCGGTGGCCCGCGAACCCTCCGGCGGCTGCTCGCCGGGGGTGTACTTGCCGGTGAGCACGCCCTGCGCGATGGGTGACCACACGACCTGGCTCATCCCGAGTTCGCGGCAGGTCGGGACGACCTCGTCCTCGATGACCCGCCACAGCATCGAGTCCTGCGGCTGGCTCGACACCAGGGAGACGCCGAGGTCGACGGCCAGCGCGTGTGCCTCGCGGATCTGTTCCGCGGTCCACTCGCTCACGCCGATGTAGAGCGCCTTGCCGGCCCGGACGACGTCGGCGAAGGCCTGCATCGTCTCGGCGAGCGGGGTGTGGACGTCGTAGCGGTGCGCCTGGTAAAGGTCGACGTGGTCCATCTGGAGTCGACGCAGGGACCCGTCGATGCCCTCGAGGATGTGTTTGCGCGACAGCCCGCAGTCGTTCTTACCCTTCGGGTCCGGGCCGACCGGCCAGTACACCTTGGTGAAGACCTCCAGCGACTCGCGCCGCTCACCGTTCAGCGCCTCGCCGAGCACGGTCTCGGCCTTGCCGTTGGCGTACACGTCGGCGGTGTCGAAGGTGGTGACGCCGGCATCGAGCGCGGCGCGGACGCACTGCGTCGCGACGTCGTTCTCGATCTGGGAGCCGTGGGTCAGCCAGTTGCCGTAGGTGATCTCGGAGATCTGCAGGCCGGAGTTGCCGAGGTAGCGAAAGTCCATGTCTCCCATCGTGCACCCGTTGTCCTTCTCGGCGCCAACCGCTCCTGCGAGGATCGACGCGTGTGCACCGTTGTGTGCCGGCACTCCCCCGGCGACCCTGTGGAGATCCTCGCCCTGCGCGACGAGTTCGTCGCTCGTGCCTTCGACGGCCCCGGGGCCTGGTGGCCCGACCAGCCCTCGGTGATCGGCGGACGCGACCGCACCGCCGGGGGCAGTTGGTGCGTGTCGGACCTCGATTCGGGGCTGACCGCCCTGCTCGTCAACCGAATCGAGCGCTTCGAGGGCACCCCGTCGCGGGGCCTGCTGCCGCTGGCCGCCGTAGCGCACCGCGACGGCTGGACCGAGCACGTCGACCACACCGGCATGGCCAGCTTCAACCTGATGCTGGCCGGACCGGACGGGGTCACCGTCTGGGTGTGGGACGCGGTCGACCTGCGGCGCGTCGACCTCGACGCCGGCACGCACATGATCACCTCGCGCGGCGTGGATGCCGACGATGCGAAGACGCAGCGCTTCGCCCCGCAGTTCGAGCGGGGGAAGTGGATCGACGTGGTCACCGCCTGCGAACCGTCATCGGCGGAGGGTTCACTCGTCGTCCGCCACGAGCACGAGGGGCGGACGTACGCCACGGTGTTCGGTCAGCTGATCACCGCGACGCCCGGTGCCCTGCGGATCGCGCACACCCGCACGCCCTGGCAGGCCGGTACCTGGGTCGAGCAGACCTGGCCCTGATCCTGGCTTCCCCCTCCTGGTGGTTGAGATTAAGCGCAGGAACCGACCAGCGGGAGGGGGAAGCCGTCCGCGGCGGCGCAATGCGAGACTCGTCGGACCACGCCCGCCGGTCAGGAGGAGCCCCCGTGCCCGTCACCGATGTCGAAGGCAAGGCCCGCGCGCTGTTCGAGGCGCGTCGCAACCGGGTCGCGATCGCGCCGTTCACCGATGAGGACCCGAGCCTGGGCATGGCCGACGGCTACGCCGTGCAGGCCGAACTGGTGAAGCTGATCCTGGCCGAGGGCGACGAGATCATCGGCTACAAGGCCGGCCTGACGTCGCTACCCATGCAGAAGATGCTCGGCGTCGACCAGCCCGACTACGGCCCGGTGCTCGCCTCGACCATGTACCGCGACGGCGATGCCGTCCCGCTATCGAGGTTCATCGAGCCGAAGATCAAGGCCGAGATCGTCTTCGTCCTCGGCTCGGAACTGCGCGGTCCGGACGTCACGCTCGACGAGGCGCGGGCCGCGGTATCCGGTGTCGCGGCCGCGATGGAGATCGTCGACTCGCGGTTCGCGAACTGGCGGATCAAGCTGGCGGACACGGTCGCGGACCTCGCTAGTAACGGCGCCCTCGCGGTGTCCGAGCACGTCGTTCCGCTCGACGGCCTCGACCCGTGCACGGTGGAGATGACCCTGCGGCGCAACGGCGAGGTCATCGACTCCGGGCTCGGCTCGGCCGCGCTCGGCAACCCACTCGCGGTCGTCGCCTGGCTCGCGAACACCCTCGCCGTCGACGGAATCGCGCTCGAACCCGGACATCTGATCATGACCGGGGCGCTGCACGCCGCGGTCCCGATGTCGGTCGGGGACGAGTTCCGCGCCGACTTCGACACGCTCGGCCCGATCACGGTGCTCGTGGGGGAATAGCTCGCGGGGGAATAGCGCGTAGCGCGCCTGGCCAGGTCAGCACCGCGTCGTACGCGCGGCGTCGATCCCACCCGGCCAGTGCGGCCAGCGCCTTCGCCGCCGTCCTCGTCGGCACGCCGTCGGCCAGCAGGGCGTCCACCGCGGCCCGGACGAGTGGGTCCAGTGCGTCGTCGGCCGGCGCTGGGTGCAGGCAGCAGGCGACCTCCACCGCACCGGGGAGATCGGGGATCTCGTCCGGGCTCGCGAATAGCGGCCGGCCGTGGTCCTGCATCACCGTCGCGACGGTCACGCCACGTTCGTCAGCCGCGCGGCGTAACAGATCGGGTAGGTCCGCGCGCTTAACGCTCAGAACCAGCCGATGCGCGGACGGGGTGGTGCGCAGATCGCCACCGATGGTGAGGGGAGCCCGGGATGGACACGCTGCGGCGACTGCGAGCTCCGGCGAAAGACCGACCGTGTCGACCTCGATGCCGCCCAGCCGACCCAGAACAGCTGAACCAGGTAGTTCCCGGGTCGCGACGACCAGTGTCCGGTTCCCGCGACCACCCGGCTCGCGCCCCTCGACGAGTCGACCGGCGCCGGCGTCCTGGGCGCTGATCTCGGTGGCGGCGTCGATCTCGGCGTGTAGCCGCAGATCGTCCTGACGCGATGGGTCGGCGGCGAACAGCACGATGACCGGACGCTGCGTGGGGATGGGCGCCACGTCCATGGTGACCAGAGCGTCCGGTGCGGCCAGTGCCGCGACCAGGTCCCGCGGCAGGTCGGACGAAGCGGCGTCGGCGTTCGTGGCGAAGGTGCCCGGCAGTCGCAGCGCGCCACGACGGATCACCGCTGGTCCGCCTGGCTCCCACGAGGAGTTGGCGACCGCGTTCAGGGAGAAACGGTGCGTCCCGACACTGATCCGGATGCGTACCGGCCCGGCCATCGGCGCGAGCGGTTCGGGCTCCATCCCGACGCCCACGACGCAGGTTGCGCGCGCCGTGATCTCGTCGGCGGTGATCAGCTCCAGCGTCTTGTGGTGCGTAGCTCGGATCGCCGGGTGACCACTGCCCACGAAGCGCACCGGCACAGCCTATGGTGGCGCGGTGCGGCAGGTCGTGGGCAAGACGACGCGCGACCTCGACGCGATCGGGTTGGCGCGGCTGCGCGCCGATCGGCGCGATCTTGTGCTCGATCTGGGAACCGGGGACGGCAAACACGTGCTGGTCGTCGCGCGGGCACGCCCGGATGCGCTGGTCATCGGCCTGGACGCGGCCCCGGACGCCATGCGCAAGACGGCGTCTCGCGCGGCGGCGAAACCGGCCAAGGGCGGCACGCCGAATGCGCTGTTCGTCTGGGCCTCGGCGCAGAAGCTGCCCGCTGAACTCGCCGACGTGAGCGAGGTGCACTGCCTGATGCCGTGGGGCAGTCTGCTGCGCGGGTTGATCACGCCGGACGAGGACCTCCTGCGCGCGGTGGCCGCGGCCTGCCGTCCAAGGGCGCCGTTCCTCATCACGCTCAACCTGCACGCCTGGCGTCCACCCGTGGTCGACGTGGGGGAGACGCCCGAACCGACCCCGGAATCCGCTCTGGAGACCCTCGCTCCGGCGTACGCCGCCGCGGGCTGGACGATCGCTACCGCTGACTACCTCGACGACGCGAGCATCGCCGAGCTGGGGACGTCGTGGACCAAACGGCTCGGCTCGACCCGCGACGCGCTCGCGGTGCTAGGCCTGCGGGGCAGGATCGGCTGACGGCGCAACCGGGCTCGGCTGCCTCGGGCTTTGCCGCCCCCGGAACTGGCGGCAGTACTCGTAGAGCGCCATGGACGTCGCGGTGGCGACGTTGTAGCTGAACGGCATACCCCAGACCGGGATCTCGACGCAGTCGTCCATGAGCGCGAGTTCGTCCTCGCTCAGCCCGGCCCGCTCGTTGCCGATGACCAGCGCCGTCCGCTCCTGGAAGGTGTAGGTGTGCAGGTTGATCGAGTTGGTCGTCTGCTCGAGTCCGACGAGGCGGTAGCCGTCCGCGCGCAGCGTCTTGAGGACCGGCGGAAGCGAGTTGCGGATCTCGAGGTGGACGCTGTCCGCGCCGTCGCGGGCGATGGTGCGGTCCAGGCGGGCGTTCCCGCACACGATCATCCGCTCGACGCCGCAGCAGCCCGCCGTCCGCGCGATGGTCGAGAGGTTCACGTTGCTACGCATCGGCGCGCACGCCACGACGAGCTGGCGAGGCCCGCCGAGTTCGGACGGTGGTCGGTGCCGGACCTGCTCGAACACGGTCAGACCACCCTCTCGTTGAGTTCGCGCCACTGGACCCGGGCCTGGTCGGACAGGCGGTGGTGCAGCGTGGTGAACAGATCTGCCCCAGCGGTGCCGCTCCACGGGGTCGGCAGGAGGTGCTTGGGCAGCGCCGGATCCACCCACGGGAAGCGCCGCCAGGCGTGGACGAGTTCGACGCTCGTGGCGAGCGGGTCGCGCG
>JBDTFN010000180.1:0-3343 GCA_039937915.1 Jatrophihabitans sp.
GATGCGGAAGACGCCGCCGAGCTTGCCCACGTCCTCGCCCATGACCAGGACCTTCGGGTCGGCCTCCATGGCCTTGCGCAGGCCGTCGTTGAGAGCCTTGGCCATGGTCATCGCGGTCATGCGGCAGTCTCCGTCCTGCGAACGGTTGAGTGGTCCGAAATCTGTTTCCGTGGTCCGAAATCTCTGACCACTGAGTGGTGGAACGGACCACTCAACCGGGTGGGGGTGGACGAGGCGCTCATGCCGAAACCTCCGAGACGAAGTCGACGAACTCGCTGCGCTGGACCCGCAACTCCTCGGGCATGGTCACGTGGACGTGCTCGAACACCGACTCCGGGGACGGGTCGGGCAGGGCCCGGCAGCCGGAGCGCATGCGCTCGCCCAGGGTCTTGCCCTCGGCCTCGAGGTCGGTGAAGAACGACGGGTCGTAGCCGGCGGTGCGGGTCAAGTAGGCCCGGACGCGTTCCAGCGGGTCCTTGAGCTTCCAGGTATCGCGCTCGCTGCCGAGTTGGTAGCGGCGCGGGTCGTCGTTGGTGGTGTGCGGGTTCATCCGATAGGTGAACGCCTCGATCAGCGTCGGTCCCTGCGCCGAACGGGCGTCGTCGAGAGCCTTGCGGGTGACGGCCAGGCAGGCGAGCACGTCGTTGCCGTCCACCCGGACGCCGGGGAAACCGAATCCGCGCGAGCGCTGGTAGAGCGGGACCCGACTCTGGGTGGTAACTGGCTCGCTGATGGCCCATTGGTTGTTCTGGCAGAAGAAGACGACCGGCAGGTTCGCTGCCGCGGCCCATACGAAGGACTCGTTGACGTCGCCCTGGCTGGACGCGCCGTCGCCGAAGAAGGCGAGCACGGCGGTGTCACGGTCGCCGTCGCCGGTGCCGACGTCACCGTCGCGGACGACGCCCATGGCGTACCCGGTGGCGTGCAGGGTCTGGGCGCCGATGACGATCGTGTAAAGGTTGAAGTTGTGCTCGCGCGGGTCGAAGCCGCCCAGGTTGGTTCCGCGGAACAGCCCGAGCAGGGTCAGCGGATCTACCTGGCGGCACCATGCGACGCCGTGCTCGCGATAGGTCGGGAAGGCCATGTCCTGGGTGCGTAGCGCGCGGCCGGCGCCGATCTGGGCGGCTTCCTGACCGAGCAGGCTGGCCCAGAGTCCGAGTTCGCCCTGTCGTTGCAGGGCGATCGCCTCGGTGTCTATGCGCCGGACGAGCACCAGATCGCGGTAGAGCGCGGCGATGTCGTCGTCGCTGATGTCCAGCGCGTAATCGGGATGCTCGACCCGCTGACCCTCAGGGGTCAGCAGCTGCACGAGATCTGGTTCGGGGTGGACTGCGTGGACGTGTTCGGTCATCTGGCCGCCTTCAGCTCCTACGCCGAACGGGGTTGCCGTTGCGGACGTGTTCGTCATCGACTGGTCAGTTCGTTGGTACAGGGATGGCGTACGACCGAACTACCCAGCGCTTCCTACCATATCCGTGATCTGGGTCACGGGGTCCGGAGTCGGGCATCCGGCGTGACGCGGTCAGCCCTGCAGGGGGCCGCGGAGCACGCTTCGATCGTGCGCCGGATTGCCGTTGTACTGCTGCGCCGAGACGTCCACGATGCGGTAGTCGTGCAGGTCGATCCCGCCGGGGACGGTGAAACTTCCGCGTCCACCGGTGCCGAGCGTGCCCACGGCAACCATTCGTCCGATGCCGGGGTTGTAGAGCCACACCTCGAAGTAGCCGTCGTGGGCGGGCAGTTTGTACGCCCGGACCTCGAGCTGATATCCGGCCGACGAGCGGTGCAGTGTCGCGAGCCCGTGGGCATCGTCGCGGGTGCCGGGCTGTGCGACCAACGGCGCTTGCGATGCGCGGGCCACGGTCTGGCGAGCGGAGTTGTGGCCGACCGCCCAGCCGCCCGCGCCCGCTCCGATGACCACCGCGGCAGCCACGGCCATGAGCAGGTAGCGCCGTGACCGGGTGCTGCGCGGCAGCGGCGATACCGAGGCCACGGGCGGCGCGGTCTGCGCGGCGATCCGATCCCAGACATGGGGCGGAGGGGCAACGTCCTGGCTCGGGTCGCTCACCCGAGCGAGGTCGACGACCCGTTGCAGCGCGTTCAGTTCGTCCCCGCACTCGGGGCACGAACGCAGGTGCTGCGTGAGCGTCGGATCGGCGGACTCACCGAGCGCGATGGAGGCGAGCTCGTCCATCGTGCGGAGGTGGAGGGCGTTGTGTTCAGAAGGGGTGGACACCGGCTGCCTCCAATCGGTGACGTAGGTGGGCGAGTCCACGACGTGCATGACTCTTCACCGTGCCCAACGCGAGACCGGTCACGGTGGATATTTATTGATGGGTCAGATCGTCGAAAAAGGCGAGTTCGAGCACTCGGCGCTGCGCGTCCGGCAACTCGGCCAAACCGTCGGACATCACGATCCGATCCACGACCAGGTCAGCGTGCGTCGGAATCTGTTCGGCCGAGACGGTGGTCTCGGCCGCTACGGCGTCGCGGCGTTCGCGTTCCAGCACCCGGAGACGGTCGATCGTGCGGCGACGGGCGATACCAACCAGCCATCCCGCGAGCGAGCCACGCCCCGGGTCGTAGGTGTCGCGACCGCGCCAGGCCGACACGAAAGTGTTCTGCGTGATCTCCTCGGCCTCGGTCGTCGACGGCAGACACTGACGGGCGATCCGGAACACCAGGGGGCTGTACTGGTCATAGGCCGCGCGCAGTGCCCAGTCGGTGCCGTCGCAAAAGGCCCGGGCGAGCCGAAGTTCGGGGTCAACAAAGCCGGCGTCCAGCGCGCGAGCACGATCAGTGGCACCGCTCATCTGCTCACCGCCTGTCCATCTGGTTCGGGCTGTCACCAGGGTTACGACCGCAGTCCTACCCGTGGATGCACTTGCTCGATTGTTAATCCAAATCGGGAGTCGCGATCGTAGCCACGATGAGACGTCGCGTCTGCGCGTCCACTCGGTGAGGAGAACCCGATGAAGAGATTTGGCGTAATCACGGCGGCGATCGCGACGGCGGCGGCAGCGACGGTGGCCCTCGCGCCGGGCGCTCAGGCGCGCCCCGCCCCGCACTGGAACTCGCACTCGTCGCACTCGACGAGCAGTTCGCTGGGAACCACGACGGTGACCACCGGACGCGGCATCGCCGCCACGCTGCTCAGGGCCGGCATCGCCCCTCTGCCGCTCCTGCCCAGGACCGGTTTCGGCGTGAGCCTGCGCCACGGGTTGCAGGTGTCCTACGCGTTCCCGATCACCAGCAGCACGGCGAATCTCGGCACGGCCAGCGGCGACATCCTGCACGCCGGCGGCATCGTCTTCGCCTCCCGCAAGGCCTCGCTCGAGATCGG
>JBDTFN010000181.1:0-2784 GCA_039937915.1 Jatrophihabitans sp.
GTCGGCTGCGGCGTCCCGACCGGGTGGGGCTCGGCGGTCAACACCGCCAACGTCCGCCCCGGCGAGACCGTCATCGTGATGGGCATCGGCGGCATCGGCATCAACGCCGTCCAGGGTGCGCGGTACGCCGGCGCCAAGAACGTCATCGCCATCGACCCGCTGGAGAACAAGCGCGAGAAGGCGATGGAACTCGGCGCCACCCACGCCTTCGCCAGCATCGACGACGCGGCGATGCAGACCATTACCGACCTGACCCGCGGTCAGATGGCCGACTCGGCCATTCTCACCCCGGACCTCATGACGTCCGAGATCGTCGGCGCCGCGTTCGGCGCGACGGGCAAGGCGTCCACCATTGTGCTGACCGGCCTGAACAAGCTGGACGAGATGAACGTCGTCCTGCCCGGCTCGATCATGACGCTGTTCCGCAAGACGGTGAAGGGCAGCCTGTTCGGCGACTGCAACCCGACCACGGACATCCCGAAGATCCTCGGGCTGTACCAGAGCGGTGACCTCAAGCTGGACGAGATCATCACCCGGACCTACACCCTCGACCAGGTGCAGGAGGGGTACGACGACCTGCTCGCCGGCAAGAACGTCCGCGGCGTAGTAGTGCATGAGCATTCCTGACGTTCTCGGCCGCGAACGCGAGGACGAGCTCCTCACGGCGGCCCTCGATGCCGGCGCGCATGTCGTGCTCGAGGGCCCGCCGGGGACGGGCAAGTCGACGCTGTTGCGCGCCGTCGCGGGCTCCCGCGGCGTGCCGTTCTTCCTCGTGGAGGGCAACGCCGAGCTGACCCCGGCCCGGATGGTGGGGCACTTCGACCCGTCGCTGGTCCTGGCCAAGGGCTACCAGCCCGAGATCTTCGTCGACGGGCCGTTGGTGTCTGCGTTGCGGGACGGTGGGCTGCTCTACATCGAGGAGATCAACCGGGTTCCGGAGGAGACGCTCAACGTCCTCATCACCGTGATGAGCGAGGGCGAGCTGAACGTGCCGCGGCTCGGGGTGGTGCCGGCCGGGGCAGGTTTCCGGCTGATCGCGGCGATGAATCCCTTCGACGCGGTCGGGACGGCGCGGATCTCCTCGGCGGTCTATGACCGGACGTGTCGGATCGCGATGGGTTACCAGTCGGCCGAGACCGAGGCGTCGATCGTCGCGCTGCGCGACGAACCGGTGGACGCCGCGTGGCGGGCGTCGGTCGTCGATCTTGTGCGGCGGACGCGGTCGCACCCGGACATCCGGGTGGGGTCGTCCGTGCGCGGCGCGATCGACCTGGTCGGCATCGCGGGGCGGCTCGCGACGGCCCGCGGCGTCGAGTCGACGAACTGGCGGGTCGGTCTGGACGCGGCGCTGGTCGCGCTGTCGGGCCGGGTGCGGCTGCTCGAGTCGAGCACCCGCACGCCAGAGGAGATCGTCCGCGAGTTGTACGAGACCGTCTTCGGCCGCGAACCGGCCGACGCCGAACCGACGGAGGCACCCGAGCCGGGGGAAGCCTGAGCCCGTCGGCTCCGACGGGCAGCGACGGGCAACCAGATCAGAATCCGCGGCGGCAGCGTCCGCAGCCGAAGGACCGCACGACCGGCCGCGCTCAACTGGCTAACCACCCGGGGTTTCTCGAGGTGTCGCCGGAGGTCGGGGAGCTCGACGAGGCCGAGTTGGCGCGCCAACTCGACGCGGACCCGGACGCTGCGCTGGCCATGCTGGCGGATCTGACGACGGCCACCGACGAGGCGTTGCGTGCGCACGCGCGGCGGCTCGCGGCGCGACTGATCCTGGACCGTTCCCGGGTTGGAAAACCGGTGTCGCGCGGTATCGGCCGGCGCCGATTGGTCCCGGCGTCCCGGGGTGGGGACCTGGACCTGGACGCCTCCTTCGACGCGGTCGTCACAGCGGCCGCCGAGGACCGACCCGCCCACCTGGACGACATGCTGGCCAGCGACTGGGGCAGCCCGTCGCTGGCGCTGTGCCTGCTGGTCGACGATTCGGGCTCGATGACCGGCGCGCGGCTGGCGGCGTCGGCGATGGTGACCGCGGCCTGCGCGCTGCGGGCGCCCGCCGAGCACGCGGTCCTGGCGTTCGCTCGCGATGTACGACCCGTGCGGCGGTTGGCCGACGTCATGCCGGCCGAGACCGTCGTCGAGCGGGTGCTGCGACTGCGCGGGCACGGCGTGACGTCGCTGGCGACCGCGCTGCGCGCCGCGGCCGAGACCCTCGGGTCCTCGCGCGCCTCGCGCCGGGTGGTCGTGCTGCTCTCGGACTGCCGCGCTACCGATGACGAAGATCCGGTGCCTGCTGCCGCCGCGATCCCGGAGCTGCTGATCATCGCCCCGCGGGACGACACCGAGGAGGCCGCCGCGCTCGCCGATGCCTCCGGTGCGCGGTGGGCCACGATGGACACCGTCGACGCCGCGGTGACGGTGCTCAACGACCTGCTCAGTTGATTCGTAGTTGATCACTGGTCGAGCGCAAGCTACCTTTTTGCTGCCGATCACAGCCCACCTGTGGCGCATCAATGAGGATTCTGGGGACACATGACGATTCGAGCTCAAGCGTTGACGTCGTTGCGCGGCTGGCGAGGCGTGACTCGAGCGGTACTTCTCGCATTCTTGATCGTCTTCACTCTCGGGGCATGCGCAAGCGACGTGACGAGGGACGACTCAGTCCAGTCACCGGAGCCGTCGGCGCTGTCTGAAGACTCGAGCTCTGCGGAACCGAGCTCGTCGGCCGCCTCGACGACGCCACCAGCCAGCTCGGCGTCGTCGAATGCCGCGGCCCGGTTGGCCGCC
>JBDTFN010000182.1:0-33462 GCA_039937915.1 Jatrophihabitans sp.
CCAACCGCATTGTTGTCGAGCCAGACCTTGTAGGTGACCGGGCTCAGCGGATCCTGCAGGAGCGACTCGTTGAGGGCGGTGTCCTCCTGCGTCTCCCACCCGCGGGCGAGCATCGCGTGGTCCAGCAGGGCGTCGTAGGCGGCGTGCGCGCCGTGGTTGACGACCTCGACCCGGTAGTTCTCGAGGTTCTCGATCTTGTCCAGTCGGTTCGCCAGCGGCGTGTAGAAGGCCACCGAGGACACTGGGCGGACGGCGTTGCGCAGGTCGGTCGCCGTCCCGGCCGCACCGGCCAGCACGACCGCGGCCACCAGGAGAGCACCGACCCGGGCTCGGCGACGCGATGTCGCGATGACCATTGCTGGAAGCACGAACCAGACGAGCCGGGTGACGTTCGAACCCATGCCGTTCGGTATCGCGTAGAGAGCGATGACGCCGAGAAAGGACACGACGACGGTCGTCCGGATGTGGTCCGGCGGGCGGGCAAACCACAGCAGGACGAGGCCGGCCAGGACTTCCAGCGCCAGCGGCGTTGAGAACGGTTGTGGTCCGGGCGCGCCGAAAATGACGGCTACGGTCAGCAGCGAGGCCAGCACGGCGCCGGCGGCCCAGGCAATTATCGGCCGCCAGGATCGTGTGCGGGTGGTGAGGAACGTCCCCGACGCCGCGATCACGAGCAACGCCCCGGAGACCGGTGACGCCAGCACGCTGACGACCGTGAGCACGACGGTCGCCGTGCGCCGCCGGTGCAGGAGCGCGATCACCGCGCCCAGCGCGATGGCGGTGCCGAGCAGGAATGGAATTCGTCCACTCCACATGTTGATCGTGGCGCCCAGCGCCACGACAACCGTGCCGGCGGTCGGTCGTGGAGTGCGCCGCAGCGCGATGCTGCCGAGGATCGTGATCGCGACTGCGGCGATCGCTCCCAGCAGTTCGGTGCCGACCAGCGCCGACAGGCTGGGCGTCACCACCGAGTAGTTGCCTGGGGTCGACCCGCCGCCGAACCAGTCGAACCAGTAGGTCAGTCCGACGTCGTTGGCGGCGGCGGACGCGCGTGCCCGCGCAGCGACGAGGTCGTTGACGTCGGGCCGGATGATGACGAACGCGATGGCGTTGGCGAGCGTGAACAACGTCGCCCAGACAAGTCCGGCGTCGTAGCGCGGCCGCCGCCGATCCGTCGACAGCGCCGGCGTGGTGGGCGGCTGCGACGACGAGGTGACGGCGACGGAGGCGGACATTTGCCCCGATGGTCCCACAGCAGCGGTGTAGCGGCCCGATGATTGCGGGCCTTCATCAGTTATGGCCGGGTGTCGCGTGGTGGCCCGCGAAGTGGCGGGCCGGGGTCTCAGCTGCGGCGGTTGCCCTGCCTCGGGGACTGCTTGGAGGTACGCGACGTGGCGGGCGGGCGTGGCGTCGTCGGCTGCTCGTCGTCCTCCCACCCGGTGAGCCGCCGCACGAAGCCGGCGCCTGGCAAATCACCTACTACCGAGATCACTCGCTCGAGCGTGGTCTGCAGCAACGTCACCTGGCGTTGGGTGTCGGTGGCTGCGCGCAGAGCAGGGATGGCCTCGCGGCGCAGTAGGTCCAGGGTCTCGGGGAGGTCGCGCAACGTCTTGGGGTCGACGGCGTTGGCGACCTTCTCGAGTGGGCCGAGGATGTTCTTGGTGGCGCCCTCGATCCGGGTGACGGCGCGATCGAGTCGTCCGATGGTCTCGTTGAACCGCTCGAGTGCGTCGTTGAACGTCTTCATCGTGGCCGGGAACTGGCCGACGAGACGCGCGTTCTGTTCAAGGACGTCCTGCATCCAATGCGCTTGCGCGTCTGCGGACCTCACCAGATCACCCACGACCGGGATACCGATCACGGCCGCAGGAATGCGCGAGGACTCCGCCTTTTTCACCACGCGAGATTCATAGCCGGTTCGCGCGCGGATGTCGACAGCAGGGATGCCCGCGCGCGTGGGAAAAGCCACACCGAGGACGCTGATTGGTTACCAGCAGCCGACAACGAATAGTCTCACCCAAACTGCCCGGCACCCGATCGCAAGGAGACGCGCGTGCACCAGAGCGTCGTGGCCGAGAACTGGTTCGTCGACTGGGAGTACCACGATCCGGGGTGGATCCGGATCGGGCTGGCGGTTGCCATGCTCCTGGTCACCATTGCGATCGCCGGACGACGGATTGCGTGGCTGGTGCGCTTGATCCGATCCGGGCAGCCGGACAAGACCCGTCTCGAGGGGATCGAGCAACGGGCCAAGGTCCAGATCGTCGAGGTCTTCGGGCAGAAGAAGCTGCTCAAGTGGAATGCGCCGGGTATCGCGCACTTCCTTACCTTCTGGGGCTTCGTCGTCCTCGGCGCCACCATCGTGGAGGCCTTCGGCGCCCTGGTGATCAGTCGTGACTTCGCCCTGCCCATCTTCGGGCGTGCTCGCTGGTTCGGGGCTCTCGAGGACTTCTTCGGCGTGGCCGTTCTGATCGGCATCATCTACTTCGCCATCAACCGCTTGCGGACCGGTCCAGAACGTCGTAAGCGCAATAGTCGTTTCTACGGGTCCCACAACGGCGCCGCATGGATGGTGCTGTTCTTCATCTTCCTGGTCGTGCTGACGCTGTTCATGTACCGCGGTGCCCAGTCGGCCAGTGGTCACTTCCCGTGGGGTGACTCCAAGGCCCCATTGGTGTCCTGGGCTGTCGGCAAGGCGCTGCCCTCCGGCGCGTACCTCACCGGCTTCGAGACCTTCTGGATCGTTGCGCAGATGGCGGTGATCTTCGCGTTCACGGTGCTGGTCGTGTACTCCAAGCACCTGCACATCGGGACCGCTCCGTTGAACGTGCTGACCAAGCGCGAGCCGGACGGCCTCGGCCCGTTGCTGCCGGTGACCGACGCCGACGGCAAGCCGATCGATTTCGCCGACGCGGAGAACCTGTCCGAGGACACCATTTTCGGCAAGGGAAAGATCGAGGACTTCACCTGGAAGGGGTATCTCGACTTCGCGACCTGCACCGAGTGCGGACGCTGCCAGTCCCAGTGCCCGGCCTGGAACACCGACAAGCCGCTGTCCCCCAAGCTGGTGATCATGAACCTGCGCGATCACCTGTTCGCGAAAGCGCCGTACATCTTCGGCGAGCAGGTACCCGAGGGGGCCGAGCCGAACTTCACCGACGAGGGTCTGCACGTCCACGGTGTCGCGGAGTCCAGCTACGAGCGCATCGGCGGTTCGTCGATCGAGCAGGCGCTGCGTCCGCTCGTGGGTGACGTGGCCAGCGGTGGCGTCATCGACCCGGACGCTCTGTGGGCCTGCACCACCTGTGGCGCCTGCGTCGAGCAGTGCCCGGTGGACATCGAGCATGTCGACCACATCGTCGACATGCGCCGCTACCAGGTGCTCATCGAGTCCGCGTTCCCGTCCGAGGCCGGCGTCATGCTGCGCAACATCGAGAACAAGGGCAATCCGTGGGGCATGGCCAACAGTGGCCGTGACGAGTGGATGAAGGATCTGTCCTTCGAGGTCCGCCGCGCCGACCCCGGGACCAGGCTGGACGCCGACATCGAATACCTCTTCTGGGTCGGCTGTGCCGGTGCCCTCGAGGACCGCTCGAAGAAGGTGACCATCGCCTTCGCCGAACTTCTGCACACCGCCGGTGTCGAGTTCGCCGTCCTGGGTCAGGGAGAGTCCTGCACCGGTGACCCAGCGCGCCGCCTGGGCAACGAGTTCCTGTTCCAGATGCAGGGGATGCAGAACGTCGAGGTCCTGAACTCGATCGAGCGCGCCGGTCCGATGAAGATCGTCGCGACCTGCCCGCACTGCTTCAACACCATCTCGAACGAGTACCCGCAGCTGGGTGGCCATTACGAGGTCGTGCACCACACGCAACTGCTTGGCAAGCTCGTTGAGGAGGGCAAGCTCGTCCCCGTCGAGGCCATCGACAAATCCGTCACTTACCACGACCCCTGCTACCTCGGCCGGCACAACAAGGTCTACACCCCGCCGCGCGAGGTACTGGGTGCTATCCAAGGTCTGAAGTCGACCGAGATGCACCGCTGCAAGGAACGCGGTTTCTGCTGCGGCGCCGGTGGTGCCCGCTTCTGGATGGAGGAGAAGATAGGCAAACGGATCAACGTGGAGCGCACAGAAGAGGCGCTCGGACTTGATCCGGATGTGATCTCCACCGCGTGCCCGTTCTGCATGGTCATGCTCTCGGACGCCGTTGCCGCCAAGATCGGCGAGGGTGAGGCGCGCGAGGACGTGAAGGTGCTCGACGTCGCCCAGTTGCTGCGTCAGTCCCTGGGCGCGCCCCCTGCACCCCCCGAACCTGCGGCAGCAGCGCAGTCCCAGGCGTTGGAGAGCGCGACGGGCGACGTCCCCGCGGGAGAGGCCGACTGACCCGCGCAGAACTCAGGAACCGCTACGTCCGCTGCGGGCGACTCGTTTGGACCGCTGCGAGGCTTTCGTAGCCGCAGCTGAGACGCGACGGACGAATCAGGGAAGCGTGGTTAGCGTGCACCGGGTGAACCTCTTCTGTCCGTACGGGTCTCCTACCTACCCCAGGGGTATCGGATGAGCGGCGATCACGAGCGGCTTCACCTCGGCCGTGACCCTGGCGACCAGGGTCCGAGCAGTGCGGCACCGTCGGATGACTGGACCGACCAGGACTACGAGGACGCCGGCGTGGTCTCGAAGGCGATGCACAAGCGGCGCGTACGCACGCAGCGCAGGAAGGCACGGGTCGCGGCGATGACGCGCTCGCGGCGGGTCCTGCGGCGTTCGATGATCGCCTCGACCTGGATCCTCGGCCTCATCGCGGCAATGATGGTCACCGCGATCGTGCTGTTCTACACCCTCACTGACGTCCCGCGCCCGGAAGATCTCGCCCTTCCCCAGGTGGCGACCATCGAGTACTCCGACGGGTCGACGCTGGCTCGCATCGGCACGCAGGATCGGACGATCGTCAAGCTCGATCAGATCCCGGCCGACACCCGCTGGGCCGTGCTGGCTGCCGAGGACCGCAGCTTCTACGACGACGCGACGGTGTCGATCCGTGGGACCGTGCGGGCCGCCTTCAACGACCTCAAGGGCGGCGACACCCAGGGCGGCTCCGGCATCACCCAGCAGTACGTCAAGAACGCATACCTCAACGACTCGCGGTCGCTCTCCCGCAAGCTCAAGGAACTGATGATCGCGGTGAAACTGTCCCGCGAGTACAGCAAGGACCAGATCCTCGAGTTCTACCTCAACACCGTGTACTTCGGCCGGGGCGCCTATGGCGTACAGGCCGCAGCGCACGCGTTCTTCGGCACCAACGTCGAGAATCTCGACACCGCGCAGGGCGCGCTGCTGGCCGGATTGCTGCGGGCCCCTGGCTATTACGACCCGGCCGAGAACCCCACGGCATCGCGGGCCCGTTGGAAGTACGTCCTGGACGGCATGGTGAAGACCAAGCACCTCACGCTCGCTCAGGAACAGTCGATGAAGTTCCCCGCGACGATTCCGCCTCGTGGCACCGGTATCGGGGTCGTCGGTTGGAAGTACCTACTCAAGCAGAAGGTGCTCGCCGAACTCGCCGCCCACGGCATCTCGGAGAAGGAGATCATCGAAAAAGGCCTGCGGATCCGCACGACGATCGACAAGAAAGCGCAGGGGGCGGCGCTGCAGGCGATCTCGATGAACTTCAAGGACCTGACCAAGAAGCAGCGGGACCTGAAGAACGCGCTCGTCGCAGTGCGCCCGTCCGACGGCGCCGTCCTGGCCTACTACGGCGGCTCCGGACCGGACGTCAAGGGCTATGACGGCAAAGTCGACTTCAACGACTACGCCAGCCGCGGCTACCGCCCCCCCGGCTCGTCGTTCAAGCCGTACACGCTGGCTTCGGTGCTCACCGACACCGTGAACCAGGCAGTGGGCAAGGCCCATTACACGATCGACAGTCGCGTCGACGGGAGCTATTGCGCCACGATCGAAGGCACGAAGATCTGCAACGACCCTGGGGACAAGACCGTCAGTGGTCCGCGCGTCCGGATCGCCGAGGCCATGAAGGTGTCGCTGAACACGACCTTCGACCTGCTCGCGTCCGAGACCGGTCCTGACCAGGTCGCCGCACTCGCCCACAAGATGGGCGTTTCGCTCACGGACACCCAAGGCAATCCGACGTTGAAGGATGCGAACGGCTCGACGCAGTTCGGCATCGGCATCGGCGACTACCCGGTGTCGGTGCTGGACCAGGCCAACGGCTACGCGACGCTTCAGAACCAGGGCATGCGCAACGACGCCTATCTGGTGACCGAGGCGACCAGCTCCAGTGGTGACGTCGTCTATGAGCACAAGGGCAAGGAGATCCGCGCGATCAACAACCGCGTGGCCAACGACGTCACCTTGACGCTCGAGCCGATCGCCGGGTACTCGAACGCTGCGCTGGCTGACGGACGCAAGTCTGCCGCCAAGACCGGCACGGTCGGCATCTTCTCCAAGAATCCGAACGACACGAACAACAGCGATGCGTGGATGGTCGGATTCACCCCGCAGGTCAGCGCCGCCGTGTGGGTCGGTACCGGCTTCTCCAAGCCGATCTTCGCCGCCGACGGAGCCCCGCTGTACGGCGCGGGCCTGCCGGCAAAGACGTGGCAGATGTTCATGAACCTCTATCTCAAGGGCCAGAAGAAGATGGACCTGGCCACGACCCAGCAGGTCGGCGAGAACGGGTCGACACCGGCGCCGAAGCCGACCTACACGCCGCCGCCGTACACGCCACCAGCAACACCGTCGAGCACGCCGACCCTGAAGTCCGGCTTCCCGTCGGTCAGCGTCCCGCCCGTCGTCACCCCGTCCGCGACCCCGACCTCGACGGCCGCCTCGACGTCGACGACCCCGTCGTCGTCGTCGCCGGCGGCGTGCGGCGGCCTGCTGCAATCACCGTGCCCGACGACAACACCGCCACCGGGCGGTTGACGCGCCCGCACCGCGCCGGCCCGACGGCCAGTGTCAAGATAGGCCGGTGACCCGGGTGCCCCTCGCTCCGAGCGTGCCCGAGGACTCAGTGACCTCCGATCCTCGGTCGGCGCCGCCCAGCCGGACCGACCCGATGGCGTGGCGGGCCGTCCGTGTTCTCGGCGGCTCGTGGGGCCGGCACGCCGGGCTGTCGCGCCGGGCCTGGTGGACGCCCCTGCGGTGGCTGCTCGTCATGACCCTGTTCACGCTGATCCTGGGCGCACTGCAGAAGTCGCCCTGTGCCAACGGCGACTGGACGGGCAGCAAGCAGTACACCCACTTCTGCTACTCCGACGTCATTCCGTTGTGGAGCGACGAGCGTCTCGATGTCGGCGCGGTCCCCTACCGCGACACCGCGGTCGAGTACCCCGTGCTGACCGGCGCGTTCATGTGGCTCACCGCCGATCTCACCCGCGGAATTCATGCCCTGGCCAGTGGGTGGCAGGAGGTGATGATCTTCGGGTCGCTCTCGGTGCTGCTGCTGGCCGCCTGCGCGCTCGTCGTCACCGCGGCCACCGCCCAGACCGCGCGGGGACGTCCCTACGACGCGGCGATCTTTGCGCTATCGCCCTTGCTGATCTTTCACGCCTTCTCCAACTGGGATCTGCTGGCGATGGCGTTCGCATCGGGTGCGCTGTGGGCGTGGGCCAAGGACAGACCGGTGCTCGCCGGCGCCCTGCTCGGCCTCGGTACGGCGGCAAAGCTCTATCCACTGTTCCTGCTCGTCGCGATCGCAATCCTCGCGATCCGCACCAGCCGCTACCGCGACGCGGTATGGACGACGGTCACCGCAGCCTTGGTCTGGCTCGCGGTGAACGGGCCGATCGCCCTCGCCTACTACGGCGGCTGGTGGGAGTTCTACAAGTTCAGCACGGAGCGGCCCACCGAACGCTCCACCTTCTGGGCGATCGGACGGAGCCTCACGAACGGCTCGCTCACCGACGGCGACGCGCCCTTCTGGGTGCCGCCGGGGCTGGCGGTGGCGCTGGCCCTCATCGCCGCCCTCGGTGTGGTCGTGTGGCTCGGCCTCGCCGCCCCGGTCCGGCCGAGGCTGGCCCAACTCGCCTTTTTGTGCGTGCTGGCCTTCTTGCTCACCACCAAGGTGTGGAGCCCGCAGTACTCGCTGTGGCTGGTCCCGTTACTGGCGCTGGCCCGGCCCCGCTGGCGGATCAACCTGGTCTGGCAGTTCACCGAGATCGGTGTCTGGATCGCGACACTGACCCTCCTGCTCGGCTTCAGCGTGCCCGATCACGGCGTCAGCTACGGCTGGTTGGTGCTGTTTCTGGTTACTCGCGACGTGCTTCTGCTGATCATGGCGGGGTTGATCATTCGGGAGATGTGGTGCCCGTGGCTGGACGTCGTGCGAGTCGACGGCAGCGACGATCCCGGGGGCGGCGTGTTCGACGGCGCCCCGGACGCCGCGTGGCGGGCGCGGCCCGACCCGTCGGGCGAACAGGTTCAGATCGTCGCGCGCAGGTAGGCGACGTCCTCGCCCTGGCCGTCCGCGGGGGTCTCCACGATGACATCGCTGCCGGCCGCGCGGCACACGTCCGCGATCGCGGACGCGTCGATGGTCCCGGTACCGAAGTTCGCGTGCCGGTCGGCGCCGGAGTCGAATGCATCCCGGCTGTCGTTGGCGTGCACGAGGTCGATCCGGCCGGTGATCCCCAGTACACGATCGACGATGTCGTCGAGCACCTCGCCGCCGGCGTAGGCGTGGCAGGTGTCCAGGCAGAAACCCGCGCCGAACTCGCCCACCGCGTCCCACAGTTGCGCCAGTCGGTCGAAGCGACGGGCCACCGCATTGGTCCCGCCTGCGGTGTTCTCGATCAGGATCGGCAGCCCGAAACCGCCGTCGTTCTGTGCGTACGCGAAGGTCTTGCGCCAGTTCTCGACCCCGATCGCCGGGTCGTCGTCCGCCGCGAGGTGACCACCGTGCACGATCAGGCCCCGGGCGCCCAGAGCAACGGCGGCCGCTGCATGCTGGGCCAGCAGTTTCCGGCTCGGTACCCGAATGCGGTTGTTGGTGGTGGCGACATTGATCCGGTAAGGGGCGTGTACGTAGACCGCCAGGCCGCTGGACCGGATGGCCTCGGCGTGCGGATGTTCCGACGGCGCCTTCCAGGCCTGCGGGTCGGTGAGGAACAGCTGGACGGCCTCCGAGCCGGTGTCGGCTGCGTATTCCAGGGGGTCGTCAGAGCGGACGTGCGCTCCGATCGCGGCGGTCGAGGACATGCACGACACGATACGGACGGGTCCGGATCCAGGCCGCGGTCCCGAGTGGCGGACAACGCCTGCGTAACCCACACTGACTAGTTGTCGTTTAGATAACCAGGAACTGGTTAACCTTTAGGTCTCACCGTCGGATTCTCCGACGCCTGCCGAGGAGTTGTGCATGACACGTCGCCCGCAACCGACATCGACCCACACGGTCGGTGTGCGCTGGCTGGCGCTGGCGTTCAGCTTCGTCCTCGCGATGGCCATGCTGCTGGTCGGCAGCCCGGCCGGTGCCGCAGGCAGCACCGACAACGCCCAGATCTCGCTGACCGGGCTGGTCGACGGCAATAACCCGGCCGGCGGCTCGGAACTGGGCATCCACCCCGGTGACTCGATCAAGTTCACCGCGTCTGCGGCTCCGACCGCCAAGGTCAAGGACCTTGCCGATTCCATCGGAATCGGGGGTCTGCTGGGCAGCCTGCTTGGTACCACGAACTTTCAGGTCACCGCTGACTTCTCGCGCCTGCCCGGTGGCAGCACCAAGACCGTCCTGAGCGGTTCCAAGTCGAAGACGTTCCGCTTCCCCAGCGTCGGCACCTACGTCTTCACGTGGACGGCCGACAAGGTGACGGTCACTAGCGTCCCGCTGCTGGGTACTCAGACCACGCTCACCCCGATCAAGCTCGACGGCAACCAAGCGAAGCAGGCCGGCGTCGAACTGAACGCCGAGGGCCAGTACGTCGGCAAGATCGTGGTGGCGAAGAACCCGCCCCAGGGCGGCATCTCCGTGCAGCTGCCCAAGGTTTCGGTCCAGCCGAACCTGCCGGTCGTCGGCAAGCTGCCCAAGATCACGATCCCGGGCGTGACGCTCCCGACGATCAAGGTTGCGGTACCGAAGCTGTCGAGCCCGAAAAGTGGCAAGCAGGCCAACGGATCCGGCGGATCGGCGGCCAAGCCCGGTACCGGCCTGAAGTACACCCCGCCCGGGCTCACCGTTCCCGAGGAGGTCGTGCCCGGTGCGCATGCCAACGAGGTCTACGGTTCGGGCGGCGGCTCGTACAACGGCCTGCCGAACAGCGGCACCAGCCAGGCGGGCAACGGCTCGAATCAGGCCGGCACCAACCAGAATGGCTCTGCCGCCAGCGGATCGAAGTCCTCGGCTACGCAGAACAGCACCGGCAAGAACAAGACGATCGACCTCGCGTCCGATAGCCCGTCGTCCCCGTCGAGTTCGCTGCCGCTGATCCTGGCGCTCATTTCGATCCTGGCGCTGGCCATCGTGGCCGGTACCTACGCGCGGCTGTTCCTGCTCCGCAAGAACTGACTGATCCGCCGATTTCGGGTTTGCGTCGACCCGCGGGTAGCCTGACAAGGTTCGTCATCTCGGCGAGGTCTGCCTGAAGTCCGCGTCCGACGAGCCACCTCCTGCCGCGGAACGTCCGCGGCCGAATAGTCCACAGGAGGACTCGCATACTTATGCGCCATTACGAAGTCATGGTCATCCTCGACCCCACCCTCGAAGAGCGGACGATCGCTCCGTCGCTCGACACGTTCCTCTCGGTGGTGAAGAAGGAGGGCGGCACCGTCGACAAGGTCGATGTTTGGGGCCGCCGTCGGATGTCCTTCGAGATCAACAAGCACAGCGAGGGCATCTACGCGGTCGTCGACCTGCAGGCCACGCCCGCGGCGGTGCAGGAACTCGACCGCCAGCTGAACCTCAACGAGTCGGTGCTGCGGACGAAGGTCCTGCGCCCGGACGCCCGGTAACGCCATGGCAGGCGAAACCGTCATCACCGTCGTCGGCAACCTGACCGCGGACCCGGAACTACGTTTCACCCCGTCCGGCGCCGCTGTGGCGTCATTCACCATCGCCTCCACTCCGCGGCAGTTCGATCGCAACACCAACGAGTGGAAGGACGGCGAGGCGCTGTTCCTGCGCTGTTCCATCTGGCGCCAGGCCGCCGAGAACGTCGCCGAGTCCCTCACCCGGGGCATGCGCGTCGTCGCCCAGGGCCGGCTCAAGCAGCGTTCCTTCGAAACCCGCGAGGGTGAGAAGCGCACGGTCATCGAGTTGGACGTCGACGAGGTCGGCCCGTCGCTGAAATACGCGACGGCCAAGGTGAACCGCACGCAGCGCGGCTCGTCCGGCGGTGGGGGCTTCGGCTCCTCCGGCGGCGGTTCGGACTCCGGCGGCTCGAACGCCGGTGGTTCCAGTGGCGGCCCGTCCGACGACCCGTGGGGTTCTGCCCCCTCGTCGTCCTCCGCCGGTGGCGGCTTCTCCGACGAGCCCCCCTTCTAGCTCGCCCGACGAGATCGTGATCCGTCACGGTCTCGCCCGGGTCCCCGACTCCTCACTCACTGAAGAGAGAACGCAACACCATGCCAAAGCCTCCGATTCGCAAGCCGAAGAAGAAGTCCAATCCGCTCGCCGCGGCGAAGATCACCTATATCGACTACAAGGACACGAACCTGCTCCGCAAGTTCATCTCCGACCGGGGCAAGATCCGGGCCCGCCGGGTCACGGGCGTCAGCGCCCAGCAGCAGCGTCAGATCGCCAAGGCGATCAAGAACGCACGTGAGATGGCGTTGCTGCCATACACCTCGACCGCCCGCTAGCAGGAGGAACCCCATGAAGCTGATCCTCACCCGTGAGGTCGCCGGACTCGGGCTCGCCGGCGACATCGTCGAGGTTGCCGACGGTTACGGCCGTAACTTCCTCGTGCCCCGCGGCGCGGCCATCAACTGGTCCAAGGGCGCCGAGAAGCAGATCTCGCAGATCAAGCGTTCACGTGACGCCCGCGAGATCCGCGACCTCGGACACGCTCGCGAGATCAAGGCCGACCTCGAGAAGCTGTCGGTCGCACTCGACGCCCGCGCAGGCAAGGACGGTCGCCTGTTCGGTTCGATCACCACCGCTGACATCGCGTCCGCGGTGAAGAGCGCCGGCGGTCCGGTCCTGGACAAGAAGCGCATCCAGATCGACGGGCACATCAAGTCGACCGGCACCCACACGGTCACCGTCGACCTGCACCCGGATGTCGTCGCGTCCGTTCCGGTGCTCGTCAAGGCGGTCTGACAGCACTTCGCACCATCGACCAAGGCCCGGTGCTCCCCTTCTGGGAGCGCCGGGCCGTGGCGTCTGTCGGCCCTGATAAGGCGCGACGCGCTCGACACGCCCAACACGCCCGAAACCTAATGCGTCCTCCACAGGAGGATGCCCTCTGCGGCCCGTGTCCGCGGGGTTTCGACGAAGCCCGGCGTCGACTTTCCACACGTTGTCCACCGTGTCGTCGACAGGTAGTGCGGCGATTCCCACAGCTTGTCCACTGCCGCGTGCACAGCTGCGTTTGTGGCGCGACGATGGCGGATCTAGCCTTCCTCAGCGGGCCACGCGCCGAACCTGACCGAAACTGTCAGAGCCCTCGGGTAGTCGTGTACGTGAGGTCGAAGATGCGGCGGGCAGGGAGCGTTCGGATGACATTGGTGGGCGAGTCGCGAGAGCGCTCGAGCGGTTCGGCGTTCGATCGCACCCCGCCACAAGCGATCGAGGCCGAACAGTCGGTCCTGGGCGCGATGATGCTGAGCAAGGACGCGATCGCCGATGTCGTCGAGGTGATCCGAGCCGGTGATTTCTACCGCCCGGTCCACCAACAGATCTACGACGCCGTGCTCGATCTCTACGCCCGCGGCGAACCGGCCGACGCCGTCACCGTCTCGGCCGAACTGACGCGGACGGGGCAGTTGTCGCGCATCGGTGGGGCTCCCTACCTGCACACCCTCATCTCGCTGGTGCCCACGGCGGCCAACGCGGGGTACTACGCGGCCATCGTGGCCGACCGCGCCACGCTGCGTCGCCTGGTCACCGCCGGCACCCGCATCGTGCAGATGAGCTACGACGCGTCCTCGGGTGACGGGGAGACCGGCGGGGATATCGACGAGGTCGTCGACCGCGCCCAGGTCGAGATCTATGACGTCACCGAACGCCGCTCGGCCGAGGACTACGTCCACATCGAGACCTTGTTGCAGTCCACGCTGGACGAGATCGAGAAGATCTCGGCGACCGGCGGTGTCGGCACGGGCATCCCGACCGGCTTCCAGCAGTTGGACGAGATCACCAACGGCCTGCACGCAGGGCAGATGGTGACGGTGGCCGGTCGGCCGGGGTCCGGCAAGTCGACCCTCGCGTTGGATATTGCGCGTTCGTGCGCAATAAAGCACCAGAAGCCAGCGGCGATCTTCTCCCTCGAGATGGGCCGCCTCGAGATCATGATGCGGCTGTTCTCGGCCGAGGCCGGGGTGGCGTTGCAGAACATGCGCTCGGGGCACATGAGCGACCAGGACTGGCGCCGGCTCGCACTGCGTTCCTCGGAACTGGCCGAGGCACCGCTCTACATCGACGACAGCCCGAACCTCACGATGATGGAGATCCGGGCCAAGGCCCGCCGGCTCAAGCAGCGTCAGGATCTGCAGCTCATCGTCATCGACTACTTGCAGCTGATGACCAGCGGCAAGAAGGTCGAGTCGCGTCAGCAGGAGGTCTCGGAGTTCTCCCGCGCGACCAAGCTGCTGGCCAAGGAACTCGACGTGCCGGTGATCGTGCTGTCCCAGCTCAACCGCAGTTCTGAGCAGCGCACCGACAAGAAGCCGATGCTCTCGGACCTTCGTGAATCGGGCAGCATCGAGCAGGACTCGGACGTTGTGCTGCTCGTACACCGTCCCGATCTCTACGAGCCCGAGACCGAGCGCGCCGGCGAGGCAGACCTGATCATCGCCAAGCACCGCAACGGCCCCACCGCCACGATCGCCGTCGCCTTCCAGGGCCGGTACTCCCGCTTCGCCGACATGCCCAGCTGAGGCTGTTGCTGGGTGCGACCTAACTTGAGAATCAACGGCCTATTTGAGAATTCTTGAGAATCTGGCCAGTTCAGACGGGGTAGTTGAGAATGACGGCTTGGCGCGGTGGGGTGGCGACGTCCTCTGCTTGATGACTTAGGCCCTCCGAGACGGCGGCGGCGTCCCGCACGGGATCCTTGCGCGGGTCGCGCAGGACGATCCGCGACCCGGAGGCGGTAACCGGTGTTACGCGGTCCGGCTTTCGACCTCGGTGCACGCCGTCGAGGTTCTGGCGTGGTCGGTCCGTCTGATGTTCGTCCAGCCGGTCCAGCCGCGTTCCTCGAGAAGCTCGATCAGGCGTGTCGCGCAGGGGAAGGTTTCGACGAAGGCCGCGTCGAGCAGCGCGGTGAGTTCCGCACTGATCGGCGGTCCCTCGTCTACTTCCCCGAATTCTGCGCCGGCCGCTTTGATGAAGGCTTCGACTCGGTCGGCGAGTGCGGGCATCCGCGGGTCCGTGGGTGTGCAGTCGGCTAGGTCTCCGATGTCGAGATATAGCCGGCGCAGCGTCGGATGCTCGATCTGCGCGTGTTTGATGGCCATCATGGCGGCCACGTGATCGGGCAGCTGGGCGGCGATCAGGATCCAGCTGTCGCGCTCGATCTCGATGAGCCGCTCGGAGAAACCGAGCTCGCGCATCCGCTCGAGGTAGGCGACGACCTCGGGCGGCAGCGCCAGGCTGTCGCCGGCCGCGAGTTGGGCGATCTGCTTGCGGTGTCGCTGCAGGTCACGGATCTTGTCCCGCAGCCGGCGGTCGATGTCTTCGACCGCCGCCGCGAATTCGTCCTCGCCAGCCGCGAGCAGTTCGTGTGTGCGCGACAGCGGTGCGCCGGCATCGGCCAGGGTACGGATCTTGATCAGCGTGACCACGGCCGCCGCGTCGTAGCGCCGGTAGCCGGAGTGGTCGCGCTGGGGCTCGGGCAGTAAGCCCACGGAGTGGTAGTGCCGCACCGCGCGGATGGTTACCCCGGCGTAGGACGCGAGCTGGCTGATGGTCAGCATCGGTCTATTGTGCGAGTCTGATGGCCACGTCGGCGTTGAGCGCGTCCCGCCAGCGGTCCAGGTAGGTTCTGGCGTCGCCCATGCGTGCGTCGCAGAACGCGGCAACGTTCTCGCCGGTGACGTGCAGGACGGTCTCGCGCCGGCTCGCGCCTGCCTCGAAGGCTCTGATGATCGTGTCCAGCGCGGCGATGGTGTGCATGCCGTCGCCGGTGGTGATCTTCCACAGATAGGCCTTGATCTCGCCGTAGACGATCCGGTAGTCGCGGGGCAGGGCGTTGGCCCGCGCCTCCATCGCCTTCCATGCTTGCTTGTCGCCGATGAGCGTGGTCAGGAAGTTGGTCATGGGTTGCGCCTTTCGGTCGGGTTCTCGGTGGTGGAGGTCAGGCGATCTTTCGGCGGTAGGTGCGCATCGCCAGCGCATAGGAGATCAGCAGCAGGCCGACGCACCAGGAGAGGGCCAGCCAGCCGTCGTTGCCGACGGCCCGTTCGGCGAACAGGTTGCGCAGGGTGTTCACGATCGAGGTAACGGGTTGGTGTTGGGCGAACCAGTGGACCGGGCCGGGCATGCCGGCTGTGGGCACGAACGCCGAGCTGATGAACGGCAGGAAGATCAGAGGGTAGGAGAACCCGCTCACGCCGTCGACCGATTTCGCGGTCAGCCCGGGGATGACCGCGAGCCAGGTCAGCGAGACGGTGAACAGCACCAAAATCCCGAGGACGGCCAGCCAGGCCAGCAATCCTGCGCCGGAGCGGAATCCCATCGCCACGGCGACCAGGACGACGAGGACGAGTGAGATCAGGTTGGCCACGACCGAGGTCAGCACGTGGCCCCACAGCACGGCTGACCGGGCGATCGGCATCGACTGGAATCGTTCGAAGATTCCGCTGGACACATCAGTGAACAGCCGGAAGGCGGTGTAGGAGATACCCGAGGCGACGGTGATGAGCAGGACCCCGGGCAGTAAGTAGTCGACGTAGCTGCCATCGCCCACCTTGATCGCAGCGCCGAATACGTAGACGAACAACAGCAGCATGGCTATCGGGGTGATGGCGGTGGTGATGATGGTGTCCGGGCTACGCAGGATGTGTCGCAGCGATCGCTTGAGCAGCACGGTCGAGTCGCTCAGGATGTGGCTGGTCATCGTGAGGCCCCTGTCGTGGCGGAGGGGTCGTGGCCGACGATCGCGAGGAAGACGTCTTCGAGCGTCGGTTGTTTCTCGACGTACTCGACCTTGATCGGCGGCAGCAGCTGCTTGAGTTCTATGAGCGAGCCGCTGGCGATTATCCGCCCATCGTGCAGGATTGCGATCCGCTCGGCGAGCTGTTCGGCCTCGTCGAGGTACTGCGTAGTGAGCAGCACGGTGGTGCCCCGCCCGACCAGTTCACGAACCGTCTTCCAGACCTCGAGCCGTGACTGCGGATCCAGCCCCGTGGTCGGCTCGTCGAGGAACAGCACCGTTGGCTCGCCGATCAGGCTCATCGCGATGTCCAGGCGCCGGCGCATCCCGCCGGAATAGGTCGCCACCCGGCGCCGGGCTGCATCGGTCAGGTCGAAACGTGCGAGCAGGTCGTCGGCGATCGCACCAGGCTCTGCGAGGTGCCTCAGCTGGGCGATGAGCACGAGGTTTTCCCGCCCGGTGAGCACGCCGTCCACCGCCGCGAACTGGCCGGTGAGGCTGATCGATTCGCGCACCATCGCAGGCGCGGTCGCGACGTCGTGCCCGTCGACGCTGGCGCTGCCAGCGTCGGCCTTGAGCAGCGTGGACAGGATCCGCACCACGGTGGTCTTGCCGGCGCCGTTGGAGCCGAGCAGGGCGAAGATGGTGCCGGCGGGGACGTTCAGGTCGACACCTCGCAGTACAGGACGGTCGCCGTAGGACTTCGCGAGCCCGGCGATCTCGATGGCTGATGTCAAGGTCATAAAATCAGCGTGCAGCCCTGACCGTGCGTCAAGGTCAAGCCCAACTTCGCAATCAGTCCCGACGTGCGCGGGACAGTCGGACACCAGCTCATGGCGAGACGCTGCATTCGTCCCCTCAAGCGTGTGAGCGACTCACGAAGTACATCGGGAAGAAGAATCGCCTGCCACCATCGGAAACCCCGCAGCGAAAGCCGTCACGACCGGTGACTCTTCGAGTCGACCGGTCAACTCGCCGTTGCTCTCGCGCACGTAGCGTGCTGCCGGCGGGTCCGGCGTGTGGCGATCCGCCCCCGCCCGCGCCAGCGCTTGGGAGTTCACGTAGGCGATGTGACCGTTGCTTTCCAGCACCAGTCGCGGTCGGGGCGGCCTCGCGCAGCGCGGTGAACACTGCTTCGGCGGTAGGGGTGACCATCGGGCTCACGACGACCCAGTCGGTGAGCTGAACCATCGCAGAGTGCACATCGATCAGTCCGGGCATCAGGGTTCGTCCGTCGAGGTCTACGACCTCGGTGCCAGAGCCGACCAGTCCCGCCACATGCTCGGTGGAACCGACGGCCACAATGCGCCCGTCGCGTGCAGCCACCGAATCCGCCCGCGGCCGATCGGTCCTCGCTGCGTGGGCTCAGACCTTGCACCGAACGGCGAGCTGGGCGCATGAACTCGACCGTATTGTCAGCTGAGATCCGCCGACAGGGATCAACGATGTCGATCGATGGACGGAGGTTGGTTTGATGGGCACCAGGAATGGCCACTGGTGGCGGTGTCCTTCGGTCCCCTTGCTGTGATCGTGGTCTGCTCCTGGATCGGTGTTTCTGCAAACTCGTCGGTGCTGGCAGGCCTGGTGGCCACCGTCGCCTTGATGGCCGGTTGGGCGGTGTTGGCCGGTCGCCGTTCCGGGCTACGCAAGACGGAGATGCTGCTCTACGTCGCGGCCAGCGTCCTGCTCGGCCTTGTCCTCATCGCGATCAAAACATTGCTGCACTGAAGCAAGCCGGCCCGTTCGCGAGAAGAGGAACGGTCCGCAAGAGCGAAAGGAGGAGCATGGACTGATCTGGCCAGGCGCGGGACATATCAGTCGTGATCACCGACCGCGCGGTACCGAGCGAGACGAGCCGCTGAGCGGGACGAACCCTCGACGCGGGGACCGCAGGGCGGGCAGAGTCAACCCTGGTAGGGGCGGCGGACGAGCCACCCTGCCCGGTCGGAGGAGGCACCGATGTCGTTCTGGGATGTCATCTGGTTCATTATCGTGAGCTTCGGGTTCATCTTCTATTTGATGATGTTGTTCTCCATCATCGGGGACCTTTTCGCTGATCACGAGACCGGTGGTGGCGCCAAGGCACTGTGGGTAGTTTTCTTGCTGTTTTTTCCGCTGCTGACGGCGTTGGTGTATCTGATCGTTCGTGGCGACGGGATGGCACGACGCTCGCTGCGTTCGGCCGCTCGAGCGCAGCAACAGCAGGAGGCCTACCTCCGCAGCGTCGTTGGGCAGACTTCGCCGGTTGAGCACATCGCATTGGCCAAGCAGCTACTGGATTCGGGCGCGATCACGCCAGCCGAGTTCGACATTCTCAAGGTCAAAGCGCTCAGCTGATCGCGGGTCCTCGCGATGATCGAGTCAACTCCTGCTGGCTATCGCATTGCGGAGCACGGCCAACATCACCAGCGCGAGAACGAATCCACCCAGTGCCCCGAACTGCTCGCTCGCGAACAGAAACACCTGACTGACCAGCAAGTTGATCACGGTCGCTGCGTGCAGGACACGCAGCGCGACGAGGTATCGGGTCCCGAAACAGCAGAACCACCCCGGCGATCACCATGACCGTGACAATGCCGCTCGAGATCGTTGCCACCGCCGGCTGAGCCCATCGCGCCACACCGTCTGTCGATGCTCGAAGCTGTTGGCGCCAATTGCACGCGGGCAACTGAGACAACCGCAGCGTGACCTTGCGCTCGCGTTGCTCGAGGAAATCACCGACCCGGGGCTGCAGGGGCTGGCGGCGCAGGTGCGAACGACGTACATGACTGCGATCGCAGGCTGAAAAGAAGTAGTCGACATCCTTGGTGAGGAACTTGCCGATCTCATCGATGAACAACCCAAAGCCGACGCCGCCCACCAGTGCCGCGCGCATCGTGACCTGGCTTCCCGGCACGATCACCAACGCCACGATCGCCGCGCCCATCAGCAGACCACTCCACAGCACATGGGCGATGTGCAGGTTTCCGGCGCCGATCTGCGGGTAGCCGGTAGCCGCCAAGTAGGCGCGAGTAATCAGCACCGTCGCGACGGCAGCGAACAAGAACGTCTCGAATCGCGACAACGGCGCGGGATCCCGCAGACCGCCCACGACCCGACCAGCCGACGCCGCCATCATCTCCGAAAGCGTATCGGCTTGTGGGAACGTTCCGGAGGTGTGCCGGTGACGCCGGTACGAACCCTCAGGACCTTCGCAGACGTCTGTCGTTCGGCTCAGTGGCGCTGCGCCAAGGCAACGATGACGATGATGGCGAGTACTGGGGCCAATGTGATGAGCCAGCCCTGCCAGGTCTGGGGTGTGTATCCCCAACCGACCTTCTTCGGCCGGAACCAAGCCTTGCCCGCCACCGCCCGCCTCCTATCTGCTCAACTGTGGCGAGGTTAGCTGGTGCGGACGAGCCAGCGCGATGGCCGTCCGATCGGGTCCAGGGCAGCCAAGCCCGGGGCCGACCCGTCGAGCAGCACGCCCGCCAGGCGGGTCATGTCCTCCAGGGTGCTCACGCCGCCGATCACGTCGAACTGTGGTCGCTGCGTGCGGTGACCGGTCGGCTCGAGGACACGCCGACGGCCGACCTGGCCCAGGGATCCCGTCGCTGGGCGAATGTTTCGAGCCCGACCCTGTACAGCACCTAAGCAGTTCCGAACCCGGATGCGCAGGTGCATCCGAAGTGCCGACAGCCGTCGTAGAGCTCATACATCACCGATCTCGAGGAGGCTTGTCATGTCAGCAAACGCCAAGGGGGAAACATCATGAGGACCGCACTCAAGCGCGTGGTCGGCGTCGGGATCGCGTCAGCCGCGCTGCTCGCCCCGACCCTCGTGTTCAGCGGCCCCGCGCAGGCGGCCGCAAACGCCGAGGTCAGCGTCATCCATGGCATTCCGAACACGCCGGTCAACGTCTTCGTGAACGGCAAGTCCACGCTGAAGGACTTCAAGCCAGGATCGGTCGCCGGGCCACTCAGCCTGCCAGCGGGCACCTACAAGGTGACGATCTTCGCCGCGACGAACACCAAGGGCACTGGGACGCCGGTCATCAGCGCGAGCGCGAGCGTCGCTTCGGGCAAGAACTATTCGTTGGTCGCTCACCTGAGCGAAGCCGGTGAGCCGACGCTCACCCCGTACGTGAACGACGTGTCACCGGTGGCTGCCGGAAAGGCGCGCCTGGTCGTACGCCACGATGCCGCCGCTCCGGCCGTCGACGTGCTCGCCAACGGAAAGGCCGCGTTCACGAACCTGTCGAACCCGAAGGAGGCGTCGGCTGATCTGCCCGCCGGCTCCATCGACGCTGCCGTCGCCCTCACGGGAACGACGAAGCCGGTCATCGGCCCGGCCAAGCTCGACCTCAAGGAAGGCACATCGACGATCGTCTACGCCGACGGCTCCGCGACGGACAAGACGCTCGGACTCGTGGTTCAGACGATCGACGGGCTGCACTCGGCTCCGGCAGGTGTCCAGGCCGGTTCCGGTGGGTTGCTGACCAGCGCGTCCGCGACCCCGGCATGGGTTTGGGTTGCCGGTATCGGTGGCGTTCTGGTGCTGCTCAGTGGCTGCACCGGCCTCGTCGTGTCGATGCGGCGCAACGACTGACGCGTATCCGAACGAAGATCGACTGAAGTCACGAAGGGACGGCTGACGGCGTGCAGCGCAGAACCGCGATCATGGCCTCGATCGGGGCCATCGTGGTGGGCTGCGCTGTCGCCGTCGCCGTTCCCCTTGCGTGGTCGGCCGACAATCCCGCGCCTACCGATTCGGTGCGGGCAGTGTCGCCGGGCATTGCCACCCGGCTTGCGCAGGCGCCCCCGTCAACCACTGCGCCGGTCTCGTCTCCGACCCGGGTGTCCTCGCCGACGCGCTCTACGCCGACGACGATGTCCCCCAGCAGATCCGCGTCCTCCCCGAGTGCACGAACCGCGAACCCGCCGCCACAACGGCGTTCGACCGCGGTCGGTCCGGGCGAACCGGCGTCCATCAGCATCGGAGGAGCCGACATCCAGGCCCCGGTGACGTCGGTCGGTGTCCTCGCCGACGGCGACATGGAGATTCCCGAGGACATCGACACGGTGGGCTGGTACCGGTTCGGTTCCGCTCCAGGCGCGTCAGCGGGCTCGATCGTGATCGTCGGCCACGTGGACTCTGCCGAGCGTGGCGAAGGCGCGTTCTTCAGGCTGCGCAACGTGTCCAAGGGCGCGCCGATCACGGTGGTCACCGGGGACGGGCACGTCTTCCGGTACCGGGTTGTCGGACTCGAGCAGTATCCCAAGACCGCCGTCCCACTGGACGCGCTGTTCTCCCGCGGCGGTAGCCCGCGGCTGACCCTGATCACCTGCGGAGGGTCGTTCGACGCTTCCCAGCGCTCCTACCGGGACAACGTCGTGGTGACCGCTGTCCCGGCCGGCGCCGCAAACTAGCCCTGCGTGACCGGTGCTGACGCTCGTCGGGGTTCGGTGACGTAGTCCGTGACGTCGAAATGGCGCAGCATTTCCCGGTAGTCGACGATGCGCCACGGCAACGTGGAGACCACGCGCCCGGCCGCGTTGCGGTACCAGTTCGTCATGCCCGGATGGGTCCAGATCATCGAGTCGTGCGCGCAGTCGACGCGCGCGACGTAGTCCTTGTGGACGTCGTTGCGACAGTCCAGCACGCCGACCCCGTCGCGGATCATGATCTCGACCGCCTGCACCACGTACTCGACCTGGAACTCGCTGATGGTGATGATCGAACCGCCGTGGCCCAACGCGGTGTTCGGACCCAGCAGCAGGAACAGGTTCGGGAAGTCAGGAACCGTCAGTCCGAGGTAGGCCGTGGCGTCCTGTTCGCCCCAGGTCTCGGCGAGGGTGCGACCGCTCGCCCCGGTGACCCGCATCGGGTAGAGAAAGCGGTGCGCGTGGAAACCGGTGCACATGATGACGACGTCGACCTCGACGTCGACGCTCGCGGTGTGCACCCCGGTGGAACTGATTCGCCGAACCTGCTCGTCCACCAGACGGACGTTGGGTCGGCGCAAGGCCTCGAACCATCCGTTGTCCAGCAGCATCCGTTTGCCGAAGGGCGGGTAGTCGGGCAGGGATTTCGCACGCAGGTCGGGGTGCCCGTCGAGTTGCTCATCGAGGTAGCGGGTGAACACCCGCCGGTGTGAATCATTGACCGCGTTCACCGATCGCGCGGGCTCGGTCCAGTCCGGGTCGACCTGCAGGCTCGAGTGCACCTTGTCGTTGAACGTCCACGCCAGCCGGGCGCGGTACCACTCGCGGTAGAAGGGCAGGTGCGCGATCAGCCAGTGCGCGTCCTCGCCGACCCGCCGGAAGATGTCGGAATTCGGGGCGATCCACTGCGGGGAGCGCTGGAAGATCGTCAGTTCTGCCACGTCGGCTGCGACCGCGGGGACGATCTGCATCGCGCTCGCGCCGGTTCCGACCACGGCGACCCGCTGCCCGGTCAGGTCAAGGTCCTGGGGCCACTCTGCGGAATGGAACATCGGTCCGGTGAACTCGTCCGCGCCTGGGATAGGCGGCGTCTTGGGCCGGTTGAGCTGCCCGACGGCGCTGACCAGGACCTGCGCGCAGAGTTCGTCCCCGGTACTGGTCGTGATGACCCATCGCTGGGTGCCGGCGTCCCAACGCGCCTCGGCCACCTCGGTGCCGAAGCGGATCAACGAACGAAGATCGAACGCGTCGGCGAACGCGCGCAGATACGCCTCGACCTCGTCGCGCCGACCGAAGTAGGTGGACCACTCCCAGTCGAAGAACGACACCGAGTACAGGTGGCTCGGGGTGTCCACCCCGGCACCCGGGTATCGGTTCTCCAGCCACGTCCCGCCGACATCGTCGTTCTTCTCGAGCACGGTGACCTGCACGCCCAGTTCGTCGCGCAGCCGTTTCGCGGCGACGAGCCCGGACACGCCCGCTCCGATGACGACGACGCGGACCTCCTCGGCCCCCGGCGCGGGCCGGTGCACCGGCCGCGCCGCGAAACCGAGCGACTCGGCCATCATCGGTTCGAACTCCGCGGGGACGTGCTCACCCATGGCGACGTCGAGCAGTTCCCTGAGCTGCGTGCCGCGCGGGGCGGGCACAGCGGGTGCTGACCCCTGGGACCAGGCCAGCACCGCCTCGAAGGCGGCGGCGCGGATCTCGTCACCGATGTGCTCGGGCAGGCCGCCGTCCTGATTGTCGTCCATCCCGCGGCCACGCTGCGGCGCGTAGGGGGGATGCAGCCACCGGCGGTCTCCGGTCAGTTGGAACAGCACCGGTACCAAGGACGGGAGGTTCGCGTCGACCAGGGCCGCTCGCAGCCGTGCAGCGTCGATCGGCTCTGACACCAGGCCCTCCGTCGAACAGTGGTTAGTTGCGTTTTCCTGATGCTCAGAATGACCCGGAGCAGCAAAGGCGCGCAAGTGGTGCATAGGGAACCTTGACGAGTGGCCTACGCCACACCATCATCGAAGGTGCCTAACAGCAGGTAGGCATCAACGAGGAACGGGAGTCCTTCGATGGAGTTGACCGAGGCGATGCGCAGCACCGGGACATGCCGGTACTTCAGTGACGCACCCGTTCCTGACGACGTGCTGCACCAGGCCTTCGAGGCCGCCCGTTTCGGGCCGCAGGGCGGGAACCGACAGCCGGTGCGGTGGGTGGTGGTGCGCGACGCCGAACGCAAGCAGGCGCTCGCCGATCTGTACCTACCGCCGTGGAAGGCGTACCTGAACGGCGTCACCGGCGGTGACGTGCGCGTCGGCGCCCTGCCGACCACGGTCCAGGCGGCCGACTACTTCGCCGAGCACCTGGCCGAGGTGCCGGCGATCCTCGTGCTCGTCGCCGAGGTGGACGGTCTGCACCCCACCGATAACGAACTGGGCCGCCTCTCGGTGGTCGGCGGCGCGTCCATCTACCCGGTCATGCAGAACGTATGTCTGGCGTTGCGCGACCAGGGCGTGGCCAGCGCCGTCACCACCCTGCTCTGCATCGCCGAGCCGCAGGTCCGAGAACTGTTGAACATCCCCGAGGGCTTCATCACCGCCGCGCACATCGCCGTCGGTTACCCGGCCAAGGGCTTCCCGACGAAGCTGAGCCGCGACCCGGTCGAGAGCTTCGCTTATCTCGAGACGTTCGGGCAGCCGATGTTCACCGCAGGCGCCGCGCACTGATGGCCGCCGAGTCGACGCAGGGAGCACCGTCCGGTGACGCGCAGAGTCTGAGTCCGCAGCACCGGGCGGCCATCGGGCGGGCGACGCTGGGCGATCAGCTGCGTCGCCACGCCCGCAATCAGCCGGACAAGACGGCCTTCGTCAGTATCGACGGCGATGGAGTGCGTACGCGCACGACGTACGCCGAGCTGGACGCGATGGCCAACCGGGCCGCGAACGTCCTGCTGGGGCTGGGCGTGACCAGGGGTGACCGGGTCGCGGTGCTGGCGCACAACCGGCTCGAGGTCGTCGTCGTCTACTACGGCGCGCTGAAGCTCGGGGCGGTGTTCACCCCGATCAACCCGCTGTTCCGGGCCGCGGAGATCCGTCGGCAGTGCGAGCACGCGGAGCCTGGGGTCGTGTTCGCGTCGGGGGACCTGACCGATGCGCTGGCCGAGGCGGCGCGTGGTCTGCCGATCACCCTGATCGACCTCGATACGACGCACGATGGCGATGACACGTGGCGGTCCTACCCGAACCTCGCCGCCCAGGTGCAGGACACCGAACCCGCCGTCGATGTCGACGAACTGGACGCCGCGATGCTGATCTACACCAGCGGCACCGAAGCCGTACCCAAAGGTGTGCTGATCCCGCACCGCAACTACCTGATCTCCACCGGCCCGGCCTGGAGCTGGGGCCTGCGCACCGGTCCGGACGACACGTGGCTGTTCGTCATGCCGTTCCACACCATCGCAGGCCTGGGATCGATGACCACCCTGACCATGATGGGCGCGACGCTCGTCCTGCCCGCCAACGTCGAACCGGCCCGCGCGCTCGCCATTATTCGCAGCGAGGGCGTCACGGTCATCGCGCAGACCCCGACGTTCTACCTCGCCCTGGCCGGCCATGATGACTTCGGCGCGGGCACGGTCGGGACGGTGTCGCGCTGCCTGACCTACGGCGGCCAGGTGTCCCCATCGGCCATCGACGCCTGGGCCGTCGCCGCTCCGGGTGTCGTGTGGGGGACCTACTGGGGCCAGTCCGAGCTGTCCCAGCTCGGCACCATCGGCTGGTTCTCGAACCTCGACGACGTCCCGGATCACGATCCGACCTGGATCGGCAAGCCGGTCACCCACCTGGAGGTCCGCGTCGTCGACGCAGAGGGCAACGACGCCGAGCTAGGCGAGCTGCTGTGCCGGTCGCCGTCGGTGATGCTCGGTTACTACCACGACGATAAGCGCACGGCCGAGGTAATGCGCGACGGCTGGGTGCACACCGGCGACATGGTGCGCGTCGACGGGGAGGGCAATCTGTTCTTCCACGACCGCGTCAAGGACATGGTCAAGTCCGGTGGCTTCAATGTCTCCTCCCAGGAGGTCGAAAGGGTGCTGCACCAGCACCCGGACGTCCTGCGGGCGGCAGTGGTCGGGCTGCCCGACGAGTACTGGTCCGAAGCGGTCACCGCGTTCGTCATACCTCGGCCCGACGCTGAACCCGATCCCGCGCAGGTCATCGCGTTCTGCCGCGAACGACTGGCCGGATTCCAGACGCCGAAGGCCGTGCACGTCGTCGCGGAGTTCCCGGTCGACGCCCAGGGCAAGATCCTCAAGCGCGAGCTGCGCCGGACGTACGCACCGTCCACTTCGTGAGCGAGTCGATCGTCCGCGCGCCTGGGATACGTCGGGGGCGGGTCACTGCGGAGCAGATCGTGTCCACGGCAGCTCGGCTGTTCGCGTCTCGGGGCTACTACGAGGTCGGCATGCGTGAGATCGCCGACGAGCTCGGCATTCGCGGCGCGAGCCTGTATCACCATTACAAGTCCAAGGAGGAGGTTCTTTACGCGATCTGCCTGCGGGTCACGCTGGAGCCGGCGGAGTTGCAGTTGCCGCTGCTCGACGCCACCGGGACGCCGACGGCACGCCTGGCCGCGCTGGTCCGCGCACATGTCCTCCAACTGGTCGATCGGCAGGTGGAGCACCTCGTCGGCCGGCACGAGATGTCGGCGCTGACCGAGGAACACCGCGCCGTCATCGACGAGCACCGCCGCTACTACCACCGCCGGGTGAAGGACACCATCGCTGCCGGTAAGCGCACCGGGGAGTTCGTGGTGCAGGACGTCGGATTCGCGACGCTCGCCTTGCTGGACATGCTCAACGGCACCAGCGGCTGGCTGCACACCGAGGGGCCCGACACCGCGACACACGTCGCCGACGCCTACGTCGACCTCGCGATCAACGGTCTGTTGCGGGGGAACCTCGAGGCGGCAGGGGCGGCAGAGGCGGCAGAGGCGACGTCGTGACGACGTGGGCCGGTCAGCGCACGGCCAGCCCGGCGGCGAGCAGAATGGCGTAGGCCAACTGCAGCCGACCGGTGTCGCCGAGCACGGCGATGAGGTCCCGCCCGGACGCGCCGTGCAGCACCGTGCGGACCGGGCGAACTGCCAGCGGAGCGGCCACAAACGCGATCGCGGCCCAGTGAGCGTGGTCGATGAGCACGGCCACGAGGCCCGCCACGACGAAGGCCCCGCCGAGCAAACTGACGTACAGGAGTCGGGTGTTGTGATCGCCGATTCGCACGGCGAGGGTGCGCTTGCCCGCGATGGCGTCGCTGGGGATATCGCGCAGGTTGTTGATCACCAGGATCGCGCACGCCAGCAAGCCCATGGCCACCGCGACTGCCACGGCGAGTGTCGGTACCGCCCGAAGTTGCACGAAGGTCGTCCCGCACACGGCGACGAGCCCGAAGAACGCGAAGACGAAGACTTCACCGAGGCCGATGTAGCCGTAGGGCCGCGGGCCGCCGGTGTAGAGCCAGGCCGCCGCGATGGATGCCGCCCCCACCGCGATCAGCCACCAGGACGTCTCGGCGGCCAGAATCACGCCGAGCGCCGCAGCGATTCCGAAGGCGAAGACGGCCGCGGTCCTGACCGCGGCGGGAACAGCCGCGCCGGAACCGGTCAGCCGGAAGGGCCCCACGCGGACCGCGTCGGTGCCACGGACGCCGTCGCTGTAGTCGTTGGCGTAATTCACCGCGATCTGCAGGCCTACTGAGACGCCGAGGGCCAGCACCGCCCGCAGCCAGATCACGCCGTCGGCATTCGCTGCGACGCCGGTGCCGACCAGGACCGGAGCGACGGCTGCGGGCAGGGTGCGGGGCCGGGCGCCCGAGACCCATTGTGAAACCGTGGCCATCCGTTCATCCTCCGTCACATCGCATCGCATGATGATGATCTCGGCCGCAGCTATCAAAAAGCGGTAGCTATAACCGAGATCATCTCCTCTGATTGTGTCGGCAATTACCGGTGCACCGTGACCAAGGTCGCTTGCTGGGCGCTTGCAATAGCTAGCACCTGTGCGTCACACTGAGGTACGTGATAGCCGAGGGACCGAAAGAGCAGGCGAAGCGCAGTGGCGCCGCGATCGGGGAGTTCATCCGTGAGCAACGCCAGCAGGGCCAGGTTTCGCTTCGTCAGCTCGCTCGTCTCGCCGGCGTCTCGAATCCCTACCTCTCGCAGATCGAGCGAGGTCTCCGCAAGCCCAGCGCGGAGATCCTGCAACAGATCGCGAAGGGACTGCGGATCTCGGCCGAACAGCTCTACGTCCGCGCCGGGATTTTGGAGTTCCGCGAGGGAAATCAGGAACTCGTCGCATCGATTCTCTCCGACGAAAACCTCGGGGAGCGTCAGAAACAGGTTCTGCTCGACATCTACGAGTCGTTCCGGCGCGAGAACGCGCAGCTGCGTGCGGAGGTCGAGCCAGCGGCATCCGAGCCCGTCGAGGACCAGGCCGAGACGCCAGTTCCGGACACAGTGCTAGCGGACTGATTCGCAGCACGCATCACCAGCACCACCACATCCCTACCAAGAGGAGTTACACCATGTCGATCACCAGCGATCTGCGGTCCTACGCCGACAAGGCCCAGGCCCAGCTCAACGACGTCACCGGTCAGGCCAACGACTTCGTGGGCAAGTACCGCGACAACGTCTCATCCGTTGCCGACAAGGCCACCGAGGCGGTCACCGACCTGCGTACGTCGGCGGAGAAGGTCATCAACCTCGACGCGCTCCGCGAGGCGCTCGAGCCGTACCTCAACCGCATCAAGGGCTATGGCAACTCGGTCACCGACCGCGCCGAGAGCGTGCTCAACGACCTGAAGAAGGACTCGCGCTTCGCCAAGATCTTCGACACCGCCGAGTCGCTCACCGAGACCGTGCGCGCCCAGGTCGAGGACCTCGTCGTCAAGCCCGTCCAGTCCTTCACCAACCGTGGCGGCAGCGCGCCGGTCACGAAGCCGGCGCCCGCGCCGACCGCGAAGCCGTCCCCGGCCAAGGCCACGGCCAAGAAGCCGGCCGCGACCAAGCCCGCCGCGACGGCGACCAAGAGCAAGCCAGCCGCCCGCAAGGCGCCGGCGAAGCGGTCGGCCAAGCCCTGATCGCCAGTATTACCTGACGTGATCCCCCTACGGGGGTATCGGACAGGCGTTCTCTGCCCCGCTCCCTATCCGGGAGCGGGGCACAGGCGTCTGCGGCGTAGGTACGCTCACCAGGTGGATGTCGTGGACGAGCTGTACTACTGGACCAATCACGGCTTGTACTACGCCCTCATCGCGATCCGACTCTGGGCCCTCATCGACTGCCTCATCCGCCGTTCGGCGGCCTTCACCGCCGTCGACAAGCTCACCAAACCGGCCTGGGTCGCGATCCTGCTCTTCGGCGGCCTACTCGGCACCGTGTTCAGCGCCCCGTACACCGGGGCGGTCGTCCAGATCATCCCGCTGGTCTCGGTGGTCGCCGCTGCGGTGTACCTCGCCGATGTGCGACCGGCCGTGCGTGAGGTGTCGGGCGGGCGCTAGTCGCGTCGCTCGGACGCAAGCACCGTCATCAGACCGGCGGCGAGATCCTCCGGCGTCGGTGTGCCATCGGGGTCGAGCATCCATTGCATCGCCAGCCCGTCGCACGCGGCGATGACCAGCGCGGCCACGGCCTGGCAGCGGGCGTCCTCGGCGCTCATCTCCTCGCCGAGGGTCACCGCGACGAGTTCGGCCACCACCGATCGGGCCCGGGTGTACTGGGCCGCCAGTTGGCTGCGCAGCTCCGGCACCCGCATCGCCTGGGCAAGTGATTCGACGTAGGCCTGCAGCACCGCCCGTCGTTCGGGCAGAGAGGCCAGGGATGCGACCCAGGTCGCGCCGGCGCGCTCGAGCGGGGTCAATCCGGGATCGGCCATCACGGCGTCGGCGAGTTGCGTGGTCCAGTCGTCGAAGGAGGCCTCGATCGCGGCGTTGAGCAGCGCCGCCTTGGAGCCGAAGTGGTAGCCGATGCTGGCCAGGTTGGTGCCTGACTCGGCCACCAGGTCACGTGCGGTGATGTGCGCGTACCCGCGCTGCTCGAGCAGTCGCCGGGCGGCGACGAGCAGCTCGTCCCGGTGGCTCACGCGGTAAGTCTAGCGCGGTGATCTAGACAAGCGTCTTATACGAGCGTATACATCGAGGAACGCCGTTCGGAGGTTATGCATGAGCACGATCGACCGCTTCGTCACGCTCCGCGAGACGTCCGGGCGCGCCGTCCTCCCTCCCGGGCCGAAGCTTCCGGTCCTGCTGCAGTCGATCGCGTCCTTTGCGATGACGAGTTACCTCTCACCGGCGCTACAGCGTCGCTACGGGGACGTTTACTCGTTGCACCTCGCCCCGGCCGGGCATGTCGTCGTGCTGAGCAACCCGGAACACATCCGCGAGTTGTTCGCCGGTCCGGCAGACGTGTTTCACGCCGGTGAGGGCAACGCCATCCTCGGCCCGATCATGGGCGCGCATTCGGTCCTGCTGCTCGACGAGGAGGCCCATCGCGTCAGCCGCAAGAAAGTCATGTCGGCCTTCCGCGGTGAGGCCGTGGCGACCTGGGGCCCGATCGTGGAGGAGGTCGCAGCGCGCAATGTCGCGACCTGGCCGCGGGGGAAAGCTTTTGCGGTGCATCCGCGGATGAACGACATCAGCCTCGAGGTCATCATGCGGCTTGTCTTCGGATTGACCGAGGGTGCCCGATTCGAGCAGATGCGACCGCTGCTGACCACGCTGGTCCAGGTCGGGCCGGTGGTCTTTTTGGGGTGGATGTATCCGAAGCTGGAACGCATCGGGCCCTGGCGCAGGTTTGTCGAACTGCGTGACGAGGTGGATCGACTGGTTTACGCCGAGATCGCGCAACGCAGGGTCGCCGCCGATCTCGCGGAGCGCACCGACGTGCTGTCCCGGGTGCTCGTGGGCGATCCCGAGCAGAGTGACGCCGAAGTGCGTGATCACCTGATCACGCTGCTGCTGGCCGGGCATGAGACGACGGCGTCCACCCTCGCCTGGACCTTCCACGACCTGGCCCGCCGTCCGGAACTGCTACAGCGGGTGCGCCGGGCCGCCGACGAGGGCGACGATGCCTATCTCGAGGCCACCATCAAGGAGTCGTTGCGTCTGCGTCCGGTCATCTCCAATGTCGCGCGGCGGCTGGCCAAGCCAGCCACCGTAGCCGGCTACCAATTGCCCGCTGGCGTCGTGGTGTTCCCCTCCATCCAGATGGTGCATCGGCGTGAGGACGTCTATACCGAGGCGAGCGAGTTCCGTCCGGAACGTTTCCTGGGGCACAACCCGCCGCCCGCGTCCTGGATCCCGTTCGGCGGGGGCGTGCGTCGCTGCCTGGGCGCCACGCTGGCGACGGTCGAGGCGGTGGCGGTACTCAAGACCGTCCTGCGAGCAGTGGACGTGGCCCCGGTCGGCGCACCTGAGTTCTCCAAGGCCCGCAACATCACGACCGTCCCCGGGCGCGGGGCCAGGATCGTCATTTTCGCGCGCTGATTCCCTGCTCGGGCGCGGCGGCGGCACGACGGTGCTCGAGCACCAGGACGGTGGCCAGCGCAGCGCCCGCGATCACCAGCCAGACGCCGACGACACGGCCGGTGACGATCGCACTGAAACCGGGCGGAGCCAGCAGGCAGGCGGCGATCGACAGACCCATCACCCAGGTGCGGCGGATCCCGCTCGCGGTCGGCGCGAGGCAGAGCAACCCCCACAACGGATACCAGGGCCACAGGCTCGGGGCCAGGAACGCCACGGCGAGCAGTGCGTAGCCGGCGGTCTGTTCCAGCGGGCGCTGGCGCGCGGTGGCCAGCACCACGACGACGAGGAACGCGGCGGCGGCGGCTGCGGTGATCCGCCCACTGGCCGCCAGGTCGTCGAAGGACGCACCGCGCACGATCGGGGTCAACACCTTGCCGATCAGGCCGGACACCGAGTACGGCGTATGGATCGAGAACTGGTCGGTCACGGTCCTGACCCAACCGAAGCCACCGGTGGAGATGAGGGCTGAGCCCAGGATGACCGCAGCGGCGACCAGCGCGTCGCGTCCGACGATCTGCCAGATCGGCATCGAGCGCCGCCCGATGCAGTGCGCCACCATGACCGCCGGCACCACGACCAGCGCGGGGGCCAAGACCGACCCGGCGGCGGCGGCCAAGGCGACAGCGAGCAGCCAGCGTCGCCGCGCCGCAGCCAGCAGCGCGCCCATGGAGAGCGCGATCATCGGGCCGTCGAGGTGCGGTGTCGAGATCACGTACAACAGGACGAGCGGGTTGAGCACGCACAGCGCAAGGGCGTCGGTGCGGCGCCCGGATCCAGCCAGCCGGATCGCGATCCGCCCGATCGCGACCGCGGCCAATACACCGATCACCCGTAGGACGATGACCGCACCCAACGCGCTCCCGCCAGCCACCGACACCGACAGGTGCTGGACCAGCGAACCGAGGGGCCCGGACGAACTGGGGACGCCGCGCGCAGCCGGATCGATCGCGCCCACGATCTGGGCCGCGCCGAGTGACGAGGGCGCCCGGTCGTAGGGCGAATGGCCGGCGCGCTGGACCAGACCGTAGGCGGCGTAGGAGTAGACGCTCGTGTCCATGAAGGGCGGGCCAAGGGCAAACGGCGTCGACCACGCGCCGACGAGGAACCAGACCCGCGTGCTCGAAGGCCGTCCACGCCGGATCACCTCGAGGGCAACCAGCCAGAGACCGGCCAGCAGGACGATCGCGGTGAGGAGCACGACCGCCGGCCAGGTGCTGCCGGACGCGATGTCGCGCGCCCGGATCAGGCCGATCCACGACGTCAACGAATCGGTCGGGCGGTTGGCGCTCACCTGACCACCGGCGAGAACCACCGCCGAGGAGAGCAGGAATCCCGCTGTGCCAAGCGAAATCGTCGGCCGGGCCTGGATCCCGCGGCGCACCGCGTCCAGACCGTGGACCACTCGTTCGGCCAGGTCATTCATACGCGGCTCGTCCGCGGGCTCGATGTCCATGACGGCCCGAGAGTATCGGCGGCTCGGGTGAACGGCCCTCGGCGCCGCCCGAACCTGACCCGAACATGATTCTGGCCCCGGCCAGACCTGCGCGGGGCACAGTAGTCAATACCTACCGCACATCAGTTCTTCGAAGGAGAATCCCGTGTATCTCAATTACCGCCGAGCCGTCGTCGCCGGCGCCACCGCGGCCGTAATCATCGGGGCCGGCGGCACGTCGCTCGCTCTGACCGGCTCGGACACCGTCAACGGTTCGCCGACCAGCCCTACCGGCACGACCGCCCAGCACGGAAAGCACGGCAAGCACGGAAAGCACGGCGACAAGGGGCGCAAGCTGCTCAAGCGCCTCGAGCACGCCGAGATCACCACGCAGGGCAAGAAGGGCGAGGTCACCCACGACCTCATCCGTGGAACCGTCATGGCCGTCTCCACGGGATCGATCACCGTTCAGGCCAAGGACAGTACGACCGAGAGCTTCGTCATCAATAGCGACACCAAGTTCCGGGAGCGGACGAAGGGTCAGAAGCCAGCCGCATCGTCGGTCGCGAAGATCGCCACGGGCGACATGGTGTTCGTGGCCGGCAAGGCCGCGACTACGCCAGCCGGCAAGCCCCCGATCAAGCCGACGGCCGAGCGGGTCGTCGAGTTCAAGAAGTAGTCGAGTTCAAGAAGTAATAGCGCTTCTGCAGGGCTGACGCCTCACGGTCAGCCCGGAGGGAGGTGCACGGTGAACCGTGCGCCTCCC
>JBDTFN010000183.1:0-15006 GCA_039937915.1 Jatrophihabitans sp.
AAGGTGACCGCAAGCTCGATTCGTCGGATAACACCGTCGACCGCAACGCGGTCGATCCGGTGATCAACTACATCGACGAGTTCGCCATCGAAGAAGGCTTGCTGCTCAAGGAGGCGCACGGCGGCGAGGTCACCATCCTCACCGTTGGCCCCGAGCGCGCAACCGAATCGATCCGCAAGGCGTTGTCGATGGGAGCCGACAGGGCCGTCCACGTCCTCGACGATGGCATCCACGGCTCGGACGCCGTGGCCACCGCCAAGGTGCTGGCCAAGGCTCTCGGCACGATCGAGTGGGACGTCGCCATCGCTGGTTCTGAAGCCACTGACGCTCGTGGCGCGGTCGTCCCGGCGCTGCTCGCCGAGGTCCTCGGCGCGCCGCAGTTGACGCACGCCCGCAAGGTCACGATCGATGGCTCGACGGTCACGATCGAACGCGTCACCGACACCGGTTACGAGAAGGTCGAGGGCTCGACCCCCGCCGTCATCAGCGTGGTCGAGAAGATCAACGACCCGCGCTACCCGTCCTTCAAGGGCATCATGGCGGCCAAGAGCAAGCCGGTCGAGGTCAAGTCGCTGAGCGACATCGGCCTGGACGCTGGCGAGGTCGGGCTTGCGAACTCGTGGACGCAGGTCGCGTCCTTCGAGAACGCCCCGCCGCGTCAGGCCGGGCAGACCGTGAAGGACGAGGGTGACGGCGGCGTCAAAATCGCTGACTTCCTCGCCTCCAAAAAGCTGATCTGACCGAGTCGAATCGAAGGAGACAATCACATGGCTGAAGTACTCGTCCTCGTCGAATCGCTCGACGGCAAGGTCAAGAAGCCCACGCTCGAACTGCTCACCGCTGCGCGTCAGCTCGGTGAGCCCAGCGCGGTAGTCGTCGGTGCCCCAGGCGAGGCCGCCGCGCTGAAGGACCAGCTCGCTGAGTTCGGCGCGGCCAAGGTCTACGTCGCCGAGAGCGACGACATCGCCGGTTACTCGGTTGCCCCAAAGGCGGAGGCGCTCGCCGCTGTCGCCGGCCAGGCCTCCCCTGCCGCAGTGCTGTTGGTCTCGACGCTGGAGAACAAGGAGGTCGCTGCCCGTCTTGCGATCAAACTCGACTCCGGCCTGCTCTACGACGCCGTCGGTTTCGACGCCGACGGCAACGTGACCCAGCAGATCTTCGGCGGGGCCATCACCGTCACCGCGAAGGTCACCAAGGGCACGCCGGTCATTACCGTTCGGCCGAACTCGTTCGCGCCGGAGCCGTCGACCGGCGCGGCCGAAGAGGTCTCCGTCGCATTGGAGATCTCCGACGCGGCGAAGGCGGCGAAGGTCGTCGACTCGGTCGTGGAGGAGAAGGGCTCTCGCCCGCAGCTGTCCGACGCGTCGGTCGTCGTCTCTGGCGGTCGCGGCATCGGCAAGGCCGACAACTTCGAGATCATTGAGAAGCTGGCCGACTCGCTCGGTGCTGCGGTCGGTGCCTCGCGTGCCGTCGTCGACGCCGGATGGGTGCCTCACACGATGCAGGTCGGTCAGACCGGTGTCACCGTGTCGCCGCAGCTTTACGTGGCCGTGGGTATCTCCGGGGCGATCCAGCACCGCGCAGGTATGCAGACGTCCAAGACGATCGTGGCGATCAACAAGGACCCCGAGGCGCCGATCTTCGAGATCGCTGACTTCGGCGTCGTCGGCGACCTGTTCGCCGTCGCTCCGCAGTTGACGGACGAGATCACCAAGCGCAAGAGCTAGAGGCTAGCCCGGCTAGCCCGTGCTAGCCCGCCTCCCCGGACTTTTCTGCTGTTGTCCGGAACCAGCAACACTTCGCGGAGCGTCGTCGCCATTGGCTTCCAGCCCTTGGCGGCGGCGTTCTGTTGCCTTTGAGGGCCAGCCGACGCCAGAGGTTGCATAGTTGTGTTTGTGTCCACGCCTGATCGCTCCATCTTCAGCCCGGCACTGCGGCCGACCAGCGTGGGCATCCTGATCCTGATCACGCTCATCGCGTTCGAGGCGATGGCGGTCAACGCGGCCCTGCCGACCGCGGCGCGGGAACTGGACGGTTTGGCCGCGTACGGGTGGGCGTTCACCGGTTTTCTCGTCGCGAACGTCGTCGGCATGGTGGTCTCCGGGCAGGCCAGCGACCGCGTCGGTGCCGGCCGTCCGATGTTCGCCGGCCTGGCTGCCTTCACGGTCGGACTGGTCGTGGGCGGTAGTGCCACCACGATGATTCAACTCATCGCCGGTCGTGTCGTGCAGGGCTTCGGCGCCGGCTTGATCATCACGGCCGTGTACGTCGTCATCGGCCAGATCTATCCCGACGGTCTCCGGCCTGCCCTCTTCGCGGCCATCTCCTCGGCGTGGGTGGTCCCCGGACTGGTCGGTCCACCGCTGTCCGGGCTGGCGGCCGAACACGCGACGTGGCGGCTCGTATTTCTCGGGCTCGCTCCGTTCGTCGTTCTCGGTGGTCTTCTGCTGGCGCCGGTGCTGCGTGCCCTGCACGCGCCGCGCGATGCGCCACCACGCGACGCGAACCGTTTGCTACGGGCGTTTGCCGTCGCGGGGGGAGTCGCGGCTCTCGCCTGGACGGGCCAGCATCCATCCCTTGCAGCGGGTGCGCTCGCCGTCGCCGGGGTCGCGCTGCTGCTCTGGGGGCTTCATCGCCTGTTGCCCCGGGGTACCGTCGTGGCCCGGGCAGGCGTCGCCGCCCCGATCGCGCTGCGCGGGTTGTTCGCCGGTGCGTTCTTCGGAATGGAAGCGGTCCTCCCGCTCTCGTTGACGGTGCAGCACGGTTTCGGGCCGACCGAAGCGGCCCTTCCGCTGACCGTTACCGGAATCACCTGGTTCCTCGGTTCCTGGTGGCAGGGACGTCAGGTCGTCGACGACGGTGCCGCCCGTCGGATCCGGCTCATGCAGGTGGGTTTCGGTTTGGTGGCGGTGTCGGCGGCCGGTATGGCAATCACCGTGGTGCCGTCCGTGCCCGGCTGGATCGCCTACCCGGTCTGGGGATTGGGCGGCTTCGGGGCAGGGCTGACGATGGCCTCGATCGGCATTCTGCTGCTCCGCTACACCACCGACGAGACCCGGGGCAGCGACTCGGCCGCTTTGCAGTTGGCCGACGGGACCAGCAGCGCGATCACCACGGCGATCGGCGGCATGCTCATCGCATTCGCCGCCCGCGGAGCAATCACTGATACCGCCGCGTTCGTGAGCATATTCGCGGCCATGGGGGCGATCGCCGCCCTGGGCGCATTCGCCGCGCGACGAGCCAGGCCCGCGGAAGCGCACACGGGTCCGGCAGCGGTCTGCGCGAGCATCTAAACTCGGTTGCAATGCCCTACCTGGACCATGCAGCGACCACACCCATGCTTCCCGAGGCCATCGCGGCCGTCTCGGAGGCACTGGGTCAGGTCGGCAACCCGTCGTCGTTGCACGCGGCCGGGCGTGCAGCCCGAAGACGCATCGAGGAATCGCGTGAACTTCTTGCCGAGGCGCTCGGTGCGCGCCCGTCGGAGGTCATCCTCACCGCGGGTGGCACCGAGTCGGACAACCTCGCGATCAAAGGCATCTTCTGGGCCCGCAGGGACGCCGAGCCGCGCCGGCGTCGCATCATCGCCAGTTCGGTCGATCACCATGCCGTGATCGACACGGTCGGGTGGCTGGTCGAGCACGAGCGCGCCGAGGTCACCTGGCTACCCGTGGACGAGCACGGTCGCGTCCACCCGGATGCCTTGCGTGCAGCCCTCGAGACCGACCCAGATTCGGCTGCGTTGGTCACCGTGATGTGGGCCAACAACGAGGTCGGCACGGTGATGCCGATTCCTGAGCTCGCGGCCGTTGCGCGTGAGTTCGGCGTGCCGATCCACACCGACGCGGTGCAGGCCGTATCCACGCTCGACGTCGACTTCGCCGGCAGCGGCGTCGACGCCCTCACGATGACCGGGCACAAGCTGGGGGGACCGGTGGGGGCCGGCGCGTTATTGCTTCGGCGCGACGTCGCGTGCGTCCCGGTGCTGCACGGAGGTGGACAGGAACGTGAGGTCCGCTCCGGTACGCTCGACGTCGCGGGCACCGTCGGGCTTGCTGTCGCGACCTCGCTCGCCGTGCAGCGCAGGGGGCAGAACGCGATGCAGATCGGGGCGCTGCGCGACATGCTGGTCGATGGCGTACTCGCTGCGGTTCCCGACGCGCGGGTGCACGGCCATCCGACGCTGCGGTTGCCGGGAATCGCCAACATCACCTTCCCGGGGTGCGAGGGCGACGCGCTGTTGATGCTGCTCGACGCCCAGGATGTCGAGTGCTCCACCGGGTCGGCGTGTTCGGCAGGCGTCGCCCAGCCTTCGCACGTGCTCGTCGCGATGGGCGCCTCGGCGCCTGAGGCGCGTGGGTCGTTGCGTTTCTCCCTGGGGCACGACTCAGATGAAGCCGACGTCCGCAGCGTGGTGTCGGCGATCGTGCCGGCCGTCGAACGTGCCCGACGCGCCGGAATCACCTCGGTCGTGACGGCATGAGGATCCTGGCGGCCATGTCAGGTGGGGTCGACTCCGCGGTGGCCGCGGCGCGTGCCGTCGATGCCGGTCACGACGTGACCGGGGTCCACCTCGCGCTCTCGGCCGCCCCGGCCACGCTGCGGCACGGTGCCCGCGGGTGCTGCACGGTCGAGGACTCGCACGACGCTCGCCGAGCGGCGGATGTGCTGGGCATTCCCTTCTACATCTGGGACCTCGCCGCACGATTTCAGGCCGAGGTCATCGACGACTTCGTCGCCGAGTACGCGGCTGGGCGCACGCCGAATCCGTGCCTACGGTGCAACGAGAAGATCAAGTTTTCCGCAGTGCTGGACAAGGCGATCGCCCTTGGCTTCGACGCGGTCGTCACCGGTCACCACGCACGGCTCACCGGTGGGCGCCTTCGGCGTTCGGTCGATCTGGGCAAGGACCAGTCCTATGTCCTGGCCGTGTGTACCCGCGAACAACTCGCCCACGCGATGTTCCCGCTCGGCGACACGACCAAGGATGAGGTTCGGGCCGAAGCCGCGCGGCGCAAGCTTGCGGTCGCCGACAAACCGGATTCGCACGACATCTGTTTCATCGCCGACGGTGACACCCGCGGGTTCCTCTCCCGTCGCCTAGGCGTGCGGGACGGGCCGATCATCGACGCCGAGAGCGGCGAGGAACTGGGCCGGCACGCGGGTTCGTTCGGCTACACCGTCGGCCAGCGTCGTGGACTCAACCTGGCGCAGCCCGGGCCCGGCGGCGAGCCACGCTACGTGCTCTCGATCCGACCCGTCGATAACACCGTCGTCGTGGGTCCGCGGTCACTCCTCGAGGCCGGTGTGGTCGACGCCGAGCGGGTTGTGTGGACATCTGGCCTCGTTCCTGGACTCGAGTTCGACTGCACGGTTCAACTTCGAGCGCACGGGATGACCAGTTCGGCACGCGTGAGTGTCGAGGACGGACGGGTGTCTGCGCGGCTCGGTGAGCCCCAGAGCGGTGTCGCCGCCGGCCAAGCCCTGGTGATGTACGAGGGCGACGAAGTCCTCGGCTCGGCCACGATCACCGCTGCCCGCGCCGTTGTGCCCGCATGAGCGACGCTGGCGGAGCGAATCAGAAAGCAACGCACGAGCCGTCAGGCGAGGATGGCCGACCGACGGGTCCGAGCGCAGCGAGTGACCCCGAGGTCCGGTCATGAGCGACGCTCGCGCTGGACACCCGTGGGCGCCGGGAGCGGTGAGCGGGATCGGGTCCATGCCGGGTGTGGACCTGGCCGACACCGTAGCGACGGTATTCGGTGAACTGCCCGACCTGCCCCACCTGCCCGAGCTGCCGGCCAGGGGTCCTGGCGCGGACATGATCGGTCGGTCTACGACGCTGCTGATCGATCTGCCGGTCGAACTGGTGCCCACGGGTTGGCGGTTGGCTGCCCACGGCGGCCGGGACCTGCGGCGTGCGCTTGACCTGATGGCGCGTGATCTCGACGCACTGGAGGAGTACGCCGACGGGTACTCCGGGCCGCTGAAGGTCCAGGCTGTAGGCCCCTGGACGCTCGCCGCCGGACTCGAGCTGCACAACGGGCACCGGGTGATCAGCGATCACGGCGCGGTGCGGGATCTCACCGAGTCCCTCGCCGAGGGGATCCGCGGCCACCTGGCGGATCTCAGTCGAAGGATTCCGGGTGCGGTGCCGGTCCTGCAGATCGACGAACCAGCGCTGCCGGCCGTTCTGGGTGGTCGGATCCCCACCCCGTCCGGGTACGGCACGGTGCGGTCGGTGGATCGTGTCGTGGCCGAAGAGGCCCTGCGAACAGTGCTCGACGTCGCCGCGCCCGGGACGCGCGCGGTGCATTGCTGTGCCGCGGACGTTCCCCTCGCGCTGCTGCACGGCGCCGGAGCCGATGCCGTGTCGCTGGACGTGACCCTGCTCGGCACCGAGCGCTATGACGAGCTCGCGACGCTGCTCGACGCGGGCGTCTCGCTGTGGCTCGGCGTCGTTCCGGCGATCGGCGCAACCCCGTCCTTCGAGGATGCTCGGCGAACGGTTCGGACCCTCTGGACCGATCTGGGGTTCCCGCGCGCCGACCTCGCCGCATCGGTCGTCCCTACGCCGGCCTGCGGCCTGGCCGGCAGCACGCCCGAGAAGAGCCGAGCCATTCTACGTACGTTGCGCGACGTTGGACGCAGCCTGCTCGACGAGTCCTGACCCACCAGTCTGCGGCAAGATGAGATCAGTCAAATTTCCCTCGTACCAGGAGACTCGATGACCTACGCGCTCCGCACCGCTGCTCTGATCGCCGCTGTGGGCTTGCTCGCCGCCTGCTCCAGCACGACCGACGGTAAGGGCAACGGCAGCTCGGCTCCGCCGTCGAGCGCAACTTTGAGCTCAGCGCCGGTGACGTCCGCGCAGGCGTCAACCGCGGCCCCCACCCCGGTGCTCCCGAGCTCGGCGTCCACGGTGGCGCCCAGTGGTCTCGACGCCGCCCTGCTGAGTCCGTCAGACATCGGGGCGGACTACACCGGGAAACCGAACACGACTGCGGGGAACGGGTCGGCGCTGCCGTGCACGCCGGACAAGCCGCCGCTGCGCGCCCAGTACCCACCTCTGCGCCAGGCGGCGATCGACTTCACCCGCGCCGACGGCAAGTTGCAGGTCTCTGAGAACCTCATCGGGTACGGCGACGACAGCACCGCTCAGCAGGCCTACGCCGCTGCCACCGCGGGATTCGCGTGCCGTTCCGGAAAGCTTGGCACCACCTCGATCACGATCAGCGCTGCGGGCAAGGTCACGACGTCCGCAGCCAAGATTGACGACGGTCAGGGGTGGGACTTCGCCGGTGGTGGGGTCAAGGGGACGGCGCTCACTATCCGGATCGGAGCCAGCCTGCTCGCCATGACGTTCGTGGTCGAGTCCAGTGCGGATCAGGGTGGACTCAACCTTCAGAGCATCGTCGACACAGCTGCCCGCAAGCTGCAGGCCGCCGGCTAATCGGCGACGGCGCCGGGGTCGTTGGACGGGTCGACCACGGCGACGTCGGTGTCGCGCTCCTTTGTCGGCGCGGGCAGCGGCGGCTGTGCTCCCAAGGGCACGTTGGTGCCGGAGAAGCTGACCACGATCGCGCCGGGCACGGTCTTGACGTCGGTGAAGTTCAGCCCGGCCGGCAGGGCCAGTGGTAGAGCCAGGGAGGGCAGCCGAGAAGACAGGCTGCCGAGCATTGGTAATCCCTCGAGCTGAGTCGCTGAGACGATCACCTTGTTGTTCTTGATCGACAGCCGGCTGAACCCGGTGATCGGGAAGCGACGTCCCATGATCTCGATGCTTCCGGTGATCTTGATTCCACCGCCGTCGGTGTCGGTCAGGGTGAGCTCGGGTCGCGCGATGCCGGACACGCCGGCCAGCAGTTGGTCGAGGATCTCCGGCCGCGCGAAAGCGGCTATGAGATCGCCGTGAGCCAGCCGGAAGGTTCCCTCGACCGAATCCGCGGACTGCGGCGCGAGCCCGCCGCCGGCGTTCTTGCCGAAGTGGACGCCACCGACATGCAGATCGACGCTGTCGACGCGCAGGCCATCCTTCGAGAGCAGGAAGTCGATGATCACGCTGATCCTTCGTCGCAGTGGGTGAGGCTCGTTCCCTATGGTCCACGAGCAGTGCGGCGCACGTCATCTGCCTACCCGATCCGATCCGATCTGATGCCCGGAGTGTCCGACGTGGTCGCTAGATTCGAGTTATGACCGACGTGAGCGCCGCCACCGACGCCGCGCGGGAGGAACACGCACGGCTGGCTCAGCACGCCGATGATGCGTCCTACCGTTACTACGTTCTCGACCAGCCGACGTCCAGCGACGCCGAGTACGACGGCTGGATGCGCCGACTGCAGGAGCTCGAAACAGAATTTCCGGATCTGCGAACCCCGTCCTCGCCCACGCAACGGGTCGCCGGCACCTACTCGACCCTGTTCACCGCGGTCGACCATCTCGAACGGATGCTGAGCCTGGACAACGCCTTCTCCGATGAGGACATGGCGAACTGGGTGCACCGCATCGAGCGGGACTCCGGGACCTCGCCGAAGTACCTGTGTGAGTTGAAGGTCGATGGTCTCGCCGTGAACCTGCTCTATGAGAACGGTCGATTGATTCGTGGGCTGACCCGCGGCGACGGCCGCACCGGCGAGGACGTGACCCCCAACATCCGCACCATCGCCAACGTGCCCGACACACTTGTCGGTGACGACGTGCCTGCGCTGCTGGAGGTACGCGGGGAGGTCTTCTTTCCCGTCACCCGATTCGAGGAACTGAACGCGGCGCTGGTCGACGCCGGCAAGCCGCCTTACGCGAACCCGCGTAATACCGCCGCGGGGTCCCTGCGTCAGAAAGATCCACGGGTCACCGCGACGCGGCAGTTGGCGATGGTGGTCCACGGTGTCGGCAAGGTCGAGGGTGGGCCCTCCGTCGCGGCCCAGTCGGAGTGGTACGAACGGTTACGGGTCTGGGGGTTGCCGACGTCCGATCGCGCGAAGGTCGTCGCCGACACCGCGGGGGTAGGCGAGTTCATCGACTACTACGACGAACACCGGCACGACGTGGAGCACGAGATCGACGGCGTGGTCGTCAAGGTCGATGACCTGTCGTTGCAGCGACGGCTGGGGTCCACGAGCAGGGCGCCACGGTGGGCGATCGCGTTCAAGTATCCGCCGGAGGAGGTCAACACCATCCTGCTCGACATCCGGGTCAACGTCGGTCGCACCGGTCGGGCCACCCCATACGGGGTGATGGAACCGGTCAAGGTAGCCGGTTCGACGGTCGAGATGGCGACGCTGCACAACCAGTGGGAGGTTGCCCGCAAGGATGTCCGGCCCGGCGACACCGTCGTGCTGCGCAAGGCCGGCGACGTCATCCCCGAGATCGTCGCGCCGGTCCTGGCGTTGCGCCCCGACGGCCTGCCGCCCTGGCAGATGCCGACGCACTGTCCGGCCTGCGGGACTCTGCTCAAGCCCGAGAAGGAGGCGGACAAGGACTACCGCTGCCCGAACTCGCGCAACTGTCCTGCTCAGCTGCGCGAACGGCTGTCCGCCCTGGCGTCCCGGTCGGCCCTCGACATCGAAGCCCTGGGCTGGGAGGGCGCGGCTGCGCTGCTTGAGGCAGAGGTGATCGCCGACGAGGGTGATTTGTTCGACCTCGCGCCGGACGCCGACGGCAGCGACGCCAGAGCCCGTGAACTGCTGGTCCGCGTGCCGCTCTACACCCGGGCCGCCAAGAAATCCGACGATGCGGACACCGTCATCGACGGGCGGGTCCTGTCGGCCAACGGTCTGAAGCTAATCGCCAACCTGGCCGCGGCCCGCGAGCAACCGCTATGGCGGGTCATCGTCGCCCTGTCCATCCGGCATGTGGGCCCCACTGCGGCGCGGGCACTCGCGAGCCACTTCGGTGAGATGGCCGCGATCAGGGCCGCCACGGTCGAACAGATTGCCGACGTCGAAGGCGTGGGCAGCGTGATCGCGGACGCGGTGATCGACTGGTTCGAGGTCGACTGGCACGTTGCGGTGGTGGACAAGTGGGCTTCGGCCGGGGTCAGAATGGCCGACGAGACCGACAGGACGGAGAAGACCCTCGCCGGACTGACCATCGTGGTGACCGGATCCCTGCTCGGGTTCTCCCGCGACGAGGCGAAGGAGGCAATCCTGCGTCGTGGCGGCAAAGCCTCCGGGTCGGTCTCGAAGAAGACGGACTTCGTGGTGGTGGGGGAGAACGCCGGGACGAAGGCCGAGAAGGCGGAGCAACTCGGCCTGCGCATACTCGACGAGGACGGGTTTCGCCGGCTGTTGGCCGACGGCCCCGGTGCGGGCTCGGCGATTGCTCCCTCGGACGCCGTCTGAGACCGTGTTTTCCAGCACAAACCTGGGGTATTGCTGTTCTCGATACGGTAGTTCCTCACGATCTGTGGAAAGAAAGTAAGCGTGATGCCCACGGCCAGGACGGAGCAACCTCGCACGGGCCGACGGTTATCGTCGCGCACGTACGTGTTCGTCGCTGTGCTCATCGCCTACGTGCTGTACACGCTCGCGGTTCTCTACAAGTCTCCGGTGCTCGAACTGGACGCCGAGATTCGACGGATACGCGATTCGACGAACAGGTCCTGGCACCCGTTCGTGTCCTACTACGTCACCTTCGGGCAGCGCGGTCCGTCAACCCTCGTCTTCCTGCCCTTCTTCATCTGGATCGCATGGCGTAAGCGATCGGCCCAGCCGCTCGTGCTGCTCGGCACCGCGCTGATCCTGCTGAACCTCAGCGTAGGCATCGTCAAAGTGATAACCGGCCGGCTCGGACCATTGCGTACCGCTGAAACCCACGCGGTGTTCGTCGGCGGCAACATCTACCCGTCGGGCCATGTCTCCAACACCGTCGTGCTCTACGGACTCGTGGCGTGGATCGCGCTGGAGTACCGCAGGACGCTGATCGTTGCCGCCGTGTGGCTCTCGGTCAGTGTCGGCCTCGGCACGGTGTACCTCAATACGCACTGGTTCAGCGACGTCGTCGGTGGCTGGCTGGCCGGTGGGCTGGTCCTGCTCGCGCTGCCCTGGGTGATGCCCAGTGCGGAACGCGCGGTCGGCTACGTCATCAGCGGTGTACGTCGACGCCATTACCGGCGGTCAGCGCACCCTGCTCCGCGGCCCGCGACGATGCCCAAGGGCGGCCGAGCAATCGCCCGGCTGCCACACGCCGTTGCCTCGCCGCGTTCCCGCGACTTCGTCGGCAAGCACAGCGCGGCAACTAACCGCGCCCGACGTCAGTCGACGTTGACGCCGGTCAGTTCGACGGCCCGCTCCCAGAGCTTCGCGGCCACCGCGGTGTCCTTCGATGCGCCCGACGATCCGACCCGCTTGGGTGAGCCACGCAACTCGCCGACCCCGTCCGGCCCGTAGAAGTCCCCGTTACCGACGTCGGGCATCGTGGCCGCATAGAGCGTCGGCAGCGCTCCGGCCTCAGCGTCCTGTGCCAGGAGCCGGTTGCCCAGAGCCAGCACGCGGTCCTGGATCGATTCCGTGTGTGACTGGAGGCCCGTCGACGCATAACCGGGGTGCGCGGCAACCGACAGCACCTGGGAACCACGTTCCTCCAAGCGCCGGGCCAGTTCGTAGGCGAACATCAGATCGGCGAGTTTCGACTGCCCGTAGGCCGCCCAACGCCGGTAACGGCGCTTGCGCCAGTTCAGGTCGTCCAGTGAGATCCGGCCGATCCGGTGCGCCCCGCTCGAGAGCGTCACGACCCGCTCGGTGATCGTCGGGAGCAACAGTGCGGTGAGCGCGAAGTGGCCCAGAAAGTTCGTCCCGATCTGCATCTCGAACCCGTCTGCGGTGCGTTTCTTCGGCACGGCCATCACACCGGCGTTGTTGACCAGGACATCGGCCCCTGGACAGTCCGCGGCGAAGGCGCGTACCGAGGCCAGATCGGCGAGGTCGAGCGGGCTGACCTGGACCGCTCCGGGCATGGTTGCCGCAGCGGCCGTACCTTTCGAGGTATCGCGGCACGCGAGGACGACGCTCGCGCCCTTGGCCGCGAACGCGCGCGCCGTACACGCTCCGAGACCGCTGTTCGCCCCGGTGATGATGACCGAGCGTCCGGTCTGGTCGGGCAGGTCGTCGATGGTCCAGGAGCTCATGCGTCGAGCGTAGTGATGCTCAATCGGTCGCGATGCGCAATGAGGTGACACTGGCCGCGATCGCGGCGAGGTACTGCAGCCGAACCAGCTCCGAGTGCGTCCACCGAAGGGCGGGCCGACCCACGAGCAGGGCCGACTCACCGAGAGCGGTGACGGCCAACTCGGTCCCCAGCCGGCCCCACTCGGCGGGGGCCCAGCTTTCGTCGGGCGCAAGCGGTCGACCCGGTGCCGGCGGCCACCACGGCACCGGCAGCGACGCGATCTCCGGGGCAGCGCCGCCCGAGGCGAGCACCGTGGAGCGCCCCGACACGGGCGGACCGAGGATGAGCGTCCACCCGGCGCGGAAAACCCTGGACACCCCGTCGGCCAAGGACACCAGTGAGGCCGAGTCGCGACCTAGCCCCTCGAGCAGTTCTAGCTCGCGGTGCGGGTCCAGCCTTCCGGCGTACGGCCGGATGGACTCCACATGCACGTCCTGGATCGTCACCGCAGCTGAGACGAGCGAATCGGCGAGGCGGTCCGGCGGCAGTTCCACGACGAAGTCGTCCGTCGCACTGCCCGGAGATCGCTCGATGACGTCCACGCTCAGGATGTCGGCGCCGACCGCGCCCAGGGCCGTCGCGACCGCACCGAGCGCGCCCGGGCGGTCGGGGAGTCTGAGGCGGAGCAGGTACGACACGTCATCAGCGTGCTCCACCCAGATGTCGCTCGGGTTACCGGCCCTGCGTGCCGTCGCGTCCGAGCGCTGGCTGCGCCACCGTCGGTCTCCTATCCGTAGACTCCGGAGTCGTGTCCGATGCATCCCAGAGCTCTCCCTCCGGCGCGACGCCCAGCGCCGTCGAACCAGCCGATACTCCCGCGCAGCCAGGAGCCCGGATCAGCCGGGCGGAGGTCGCCCATCTCGCCCGGTTGGCCCGTCTCGCGGTCACCGACGAGGAACTCGACATGTTCGCCGGCCAGCTGGACGTCATCCTCGGCGCGGTGGCCCGCGTGGCCGACGTCGCGGCCGACGACAGCGTCCCGCCGACCTCGCACGCCGTGCCGATGACGAACGTCTACCGCCGGGACGAGGTGCGCCCGTCGCTGCCGCGCGACGCCGTGCTGGCCGGGGCCCCTGCGGTCGAGGACGACAAGTTCCGGGTCCCACGCATCCTCACCGAGGGCGAATGATGAGCGAGCTGCTGAACAAGACCGCAGCCGAACTGGCTGAGCTCATTGCCTCCGGGCAGGTTGCCGCGGTCGAGGTGACCCGAGCCCACCTCGAGCGCATCACGGACTCCGACGCCGCCGTGCACGCGTTCCTGCATGTCGACGCCGAGGGTGCGCTCCACGCGGCCACGGCCGTCGACGAACGACGGGCGAGCGGAGCACTTCTCGGCCCGTTGGCCGGCGTACCCCTGGCGATGAAGGACGTCGTCGTCACCCAGGGGCTGCCGACGACCGCCGGTTCGCGAATCCTCGAGGGCTGGGTGCCGCCCTACGACGCCACCATCTCCACCCGGATCAAGAACGCCGGCATCGTGATCCTCGGCAAGACCAACATGGACGAGTTCGCGATGGGCAGTTCGACGGAGAACTCCGCCTACGGGCCGACCCACAACCCGTGGGACCTCACCCGCATCCCGGGCGGCTCGTCCGGGGGATCCTCGGCGGCAGTGGCGGCCTACCAGGCGCCGCTCGCGATCGGCACCGACACCGGCGGATCGATCCGTCAGCCGGCCGCGGTCACCGGCATCGTCGGGCACAAACCCACCTACGGCGGCGTGTCGCGCTACGGGCTGATCGCGTTCTCCTCCTCCCTGGACCAGGCCGGGCCGTTCGGTCGCACCGTGCTCGACACCGCCCTGCTGCACGAGGTCATCGCCGGCTACGACCCGGCCGACTCGACGTCGATCAACGCACCGATACCGCCGGTCGTCCAGGCCGCCCGCGAGGGCGCGGCGTCGGGCAGCCTCGCCGGCGTCCGCGTCGGGGTGGTCACCGAACTCGGCGGCGAGGGCTACCAGCCCGGCGTGCTCGCCTCGTTCGAGGCCGCGGTGGAGACGCTGCGCGCGCTCGGGGCCGAGATCGTCGAGGTGAGCTGCCCCAACTTCGACTACGCGCTGGCGGCGTACTACCTGATCGCGCCGAGCGAGTGCTCGTCGAACCTGGCTCGCTTCGACGCGGTCCGCTACGGCCTGCGTCTCGGCGATGACGGCGTGAACTCCCTTGAGGACGTCATGTCGATGACGCGCGCGGGGGGCTTCGGGGCCGAGGTCAAGCGGCGCATCATGATCGGCACGTACGCGCTGTCCTCGGGCTACTACGACGCCTACTACGCGCAGGCGCAGAAGGTGCGGACCCTCATCAGCCGGGACTTCGCCGCTGCGTTCGAGAAGGCTGACGTGCTCGTGTCGCCGAGCACGCCGGTCGTCGCGTTCGGTATCGGCGAGGTGATCGACCCGATCACGATGTACCGCAATGACCTGTGCACCCTGCCCGCCTCGCTGGCCGGCACCCCGGCGATCTCGGTGCCCTGCGGCCTGTCCGAGGGGCTCCCGGTAGGGCTGCAGATCATGGCTCCTGCGCTGGCTGACGATCGCTGTTATCGGGTCGCTGCCGCCTTCGAGTCGACCGTCGGATCGTTGCTGACCGGAGTGCAGGAGTTCTCGTCGTGACCATCGAATACGAAGACGCCACGACGCGCTACGAGCCCGTCATCGGCCTGGAGACCCACGTCGAACTCGGCACCGTCTCCAAGATGTTCTGTGGCTGTTCCACCGTCTTCGGCGGCGAGGGCTACCAGCCCGGCGTGCTCGCCTCGTTCGAGGCCGCGGTGGAGACGCTGCGCGCGCTCGGGGCCGAGATCGTCGAGGTGAGCTGCCCCAACTTCGACTACGCGC
>JBDTFN010000184.1:0-5642 GCA_039937915.1 Jatrophihabitans sp.
GTAGCCGCCATTGACGAACGCCGCGTTGGTGGTCGGGTTGTAGGCAAAGTTGCTGTAGATCTCGTAGTTGAAGGTGTTCAGCGTCGTGTCGTCCACGTCGAGGACGATGGCCTTCGTCAAGCTGTTCGTCGGGTAACCGTGCGGGCCGCCGGGACGCTTGAGGAACTTCTGCGCACCCGCGGTCAGCGCGGCCATCTCAAGCGCGTAGTTGCCGGTCGGACTGAACGTGTCCAACTTCTTGGTGCCGTCGACCGGGTCAAGCGTGGCGGTCGGGGTGTCGCCGTAATAAGCCTTGATGGCGGTGCGGACCTGATCGATGTTCTGGATCTGGTCGGCGCTGGTCGGATTGGCCGGCGGGGCGGGGACGGCCTGGTTGGCCTGGTCGGCGCTGGCGGTCAGCGAGGTGGTCAGGACGACGGCGGCGAATGCCGCGGTGGCGGCACTGACGAGGGTCCGCGATCTGCGGATGGGGCGGAGCCGAGACATCAAGGGACACCTTTCGTGTTCCGGGACTACGGGATGCCCCTACCTAACCTGACAATATGCTGTGCGCCTAGAGGGTCGAGTGGGGCAATTCAGGCGCAGCGCGTGTGGTGGGTCAGTCTGTCGGGTGCAGCGCGGGAGCGAGAACATCGGCGGTGAGCTCGATCTGCCACGGCCGGGCGCCGAGCTCGGCGAGGCGGCTGCGAACCGATGCACCGTCCAGTGGCTCCGGTGGTCGCCAGCACAACCGACGCAGGACATCAGAGGCCAGCAGGTTCTGAGCCAACACGGTGTGGGTCTGCGCCAGTTCGGCCACCACATCACGCGCAGCAGCCAGCCGGGCGGCCGCGGCCGGGTCGCGGTCCCGCCAGCGCGCCGCGGCCGGCATCGAGTCGCCACCGGTGACGGTCACGGGCGGGTGCTCGGTGTCAGGGAGCCGCCGGGCCGCGTCCAGGGCGGCGAACCAGCGGTCCACCTGTCGTCGCTGGCGCGGACCGCCGAAGACCGGCAACGCCATCAGCTCGCGCGGTGTCGGCGGGTTGGCGCGGGCCGCGTCGACGATAGCCGCGTCGGGCAGCACCCGTCCGGGCGCGATGTCGCGGTCGGCGGCGTACTCGTCACGCGCGGTCCACAGTGCGCGGACCGCGGCGAGCTGGGGCCGCGATCGCAGCTTGTGGATACCCGACACGCGGCGCCACGGATCGACCCGCGGGGGAGCCGGCGGTGCGAGCCGGACCCACTCGAACTCCTGGCGTGCCCACTCGGTCTTTCCTGCGTCCTCGAGCGCGGCGGCGAGAATATCGCGCAGCGCGACGAGCAGTTCGACGTCGAGGGCGGCGTAGACCATCCAGTCGTAGGGCAGTGGGCGGGTGGACCAGTCCGCTGCCGAATGTCCTTTCTCCAGCCCGATCCCGAGATGCTTCTCGACCATCGTTCCGAGTGCGACCCGCTCATCGCCGAGCAGCCGTCCAGCCAGCTCGGTGTCGAAAAGACTCGCCGGGCGCAGACCGAGTTCGGCGAGACAGGGCAGGTCCTGGCCAGCGGCGTGCAGGATCCACTCGGCGTCGCCGATGGCGTCGTTCAGCTCGCTCAGGTCGGGCAGGGCGATGGGATCGATCATCGCGGTGCCGACGCCAGCCCGTCGTAGCTGGACGAGGTAGGCGCGTTGGCTGTAGCGGTACCCCGACGCACGTTCGGCATCGAAGGCAACCGGACCCCGCCCGTCCCGCGTCGCGCTCGTGAGGGAGGCCAGCCGCTCGGCATCGACCAACGGTTCGGGTACGCCGTCGCGCGGTTCGCGCAGGACGGGTACCGGTGGCGGCTGGGCTTCGGCCGACTCGGGGTCCTCGGTCACGTCACGCCGGGGACAGGACGGTCACGCCCTCGGGCGGCAGGCCGGCCGCGGTGCAGAGCATGTCGACGAAGGCGAGCAGGTGCGGGCGCAGGTCGGCGTCGTCAGCAGTCCAGGACGCACGCAGTTCCATCGAAACAGCGGTCGCTGGGCCGGCCACGTCGCCGAAGCGGGTGGACGTGGTCTGGGTAACCGTCCCGCCTTCGGCCCGGTAGGAGGCATCGTGTTCGTCCAGTGCGCCGGTGAGCCAACTCCACCCGACGGTGGGGAGCATCGGATCGATTCCCATGGGCTCGTCCAGTTCGGCCGACGCGTACGCGACGAGCCGCAGCACGCCGTCCCACGCGTCGTGGCCGTCCGGGTCGTGCAGCAGGACCAGTCGGCCGGTGGCCAGGTCGAGGCCGTCGTCGGAGACGATCTCGGCGCTGAGGGCGTAGCTGTACGGCGCAAGCTTTTGAGGAGCGCGCAGTGCTTCGACGCGAACCTCAGAGCGGACCCGGGTCGAGGTCAGGCTCAGCACGGCGGCGCGGAAGATCTCGGGCTTGGCCTGCGCGACATCGGTGGGCTCGGGCATGGTCACCTGCCCCCTCGTGGGTGTGCTCGCTTGCGGCGTGGTCGTGGTACCGACCGGAGACAGGGTGCTCATCAACGCTCCGTTCAGGCCGCGCGTCGCGACGACGGCCCGGACACCAACTGGACCAACTGGGCGTCGAGAAGTAGCGCAGTACCGCACTCCACGCACGCGCGGTCGGGACACTGATCGCCGTGGCCGTCGGCGCACGGTGGAACCTCGGTGAGGCGCTCGCCGACACAGGTCGGGCAGTGCAGGACGAGCAGTTCAGGGGTCACGGCGAGGCTCCTCCCAGGGGACCGGCGGTGCAGTGGTGCTGCGTGGTCACAGCTTCTCGACAAAAATCGCACGGGTGGCCGGTGATCGCCTGCAGGCGCGCCGAACCAGCATGGGACGATGAGGTCGATGTCTACGACCGATTCTGACGCCGTTCCCCTGCTGGTTCGAGCCGCCACGGGGCGACCCGGTGACCGCCCGCCGGTCTGGTTCATGCGGCAGGCCGGCCGCTCCCTTCCCGAGTACCGGGAACTGCGCGTCGGCACGTCGATGCTGCAGGCCTGTCGAACCCCGGAACTGGTCACCGAGATCACCCTCCAGCCGGTCCGCAGGCACGGGGTCGACGCCGCCATCCTGTTCTCCGACATCGTGGTCCCGCTCGCCGCAGTGGGGGTAGGGATCGACATCGTGCCCGGTGTGGGCCCGGTCGTGGAGCAACCGGTGTGCACCCGCGCCGATCTCGACCGCCTGCCTCCGCTCGACGCCGATGACGTGCCCTACATCGCGAAGGCCGTGCGCATGCTGGTCGCGGAGTTGGGTGACACCCCGCTCATCGGCTTTGCCGGCGCGCCGTTCACGCTTGCGAGCTACCTCGTCGAGGGTGGCCCGTCCAAGGATCATGCCCGGACGAAATCCCTGATGCACGGTGATCCGGAGCTCTGGCACGACCTGCTCGCCCGGATCGCAGTCATCACCCAGGCGTTCCTGCGGGTGCAGATCGACGCCGGCGTCGCGGCGATTCAACTCTTCGACTCCTGGGCCGGTGCGCTGTCGCTGGCCGACTACGAGCAGTTCGTGGCGCCGCACAGTAAGCACGTGCTCGAACCACTGGCCGGTCTCGTGCCGCGCATCCACTTCGGGGTGGGCACCGGCTAGCTGCTCGCCGCGATGCGCGCCGCCGGTGCCGACGTCGTCGGGGTCGATTGGCGGGTTCCGCTGGACGAGGCCGCCCGTCGGTTGGGTCCGGGCGCGGTCGTCCAAGGCAATCTCGATCCGTCGCTACTGACCGCAGACTGGCCGGTGATCGAGGCCGCCGTGCGCCGCATCGTTGCCGAGGGCCGAGCAGCAGATGGTCATATTTTCAACCTCGGCCACGGCGTGCCGCCCAGCACGGACCCGACCGTGCTCACCCGCGTCGTCGAACTCGTCCACTCGCTGGGTCGATGACCTCGCTGGTGGTCGTGGGCGGTGGCATCGCCGGGCTCGCCGCCGCCTGGTTCGCCGCGGACGCCGGGTACGAGGTGACGGTGCTCGAGGCCACGCCCCGCGTCGGTGGCAAGTTGCTGGTGCGCGAGGTGGGCGGGATCGCCGTCGATGTCGGGGCCGAGGCGATGCTCACGACGCGCCCCGAGGGGCTGGACCTGCTCACCGCAGCGGGCCTGGCCGACGACCGTATCGGTCCGGCGACGACCGCCGCGCGGATCCGTGCCGGGGGACGGGTCCACCCGCTGCCGCGGGGCACCATGCTGGGGATTCCCGGCGACGTCGAGGCGCTGCGCGACTCGGGGGCGCTGTCGGACGCTGCGTTGACGTTCGTGGTCGCGGAGCCCGAACGGGCGCCGCTGCCTCCGCTCGACGAGGACGTCGCGGTCGGGCGCTTGGTGCGTGAGCGGCTGGGGGACGAGGTGGTCGACCGGCTGGTCGAGCCGCTGCTCGGTGGGGTCTACGCGGGCCGGGCCGATGAACTTTCGCTGCGCGCCACGATGCCCAAGCTCGCCGGCCTGCTCGCCGGTGGCGGATCGCTGGTCGACGCCGCGCGCGCGAGTACCGGCGGGGGCACGCTCGCCCCGAGGACGTTGCCCGTGTTCGCCTCGCTGCGCGGCGGGCTCGGTCGGCTGCCCGGATCGCTCGCGTCCTCGGGGCGGTTCACCGTGCGTACCGGTGTCACCGTGCGGGCGATCCGGCGTACCCCGACCGGCTTCGCGCTGGACTGCGGAGCGGTTCCGGTCGCGGAACTGGTCGAGGCCGACCGGGTCATCGTCGCCACGCCGGCGGCAAAGGCGGCTCGGCTGCTGCGTGGACTCGCTCCGATCGCCTCGACCGAGTTGGCCGGGATCGAGAGCGCCAATGTCGCGGTCGTCTCGTTCGCGTTCGCCGCAGACGCCGTCCTGCCCGAGGGCAGCGGGCTGTTGGTGGGCGCTCGCGAACGCCTGGCCACCAAGGGCATCACCCTCACCAGTCAGAAGTGGCCCATCCAGACCGGCGGCGTACACGTCCTGCGCGCGTCGGTCGGGCGCCATGGGGAGCCGCAGGCCCTGCAGCTCGACGACGCCGACCTGACGGCGCTGGTACGGCGGGACCTGCGGACGCTGCTCGGGCTCGACGCCGAGCCGATCGACTCCGTCGTCACCCGGTGGGGCGGTGGTCTGCCGCAGTACGCGGTCGGGCACGTCGAGCGGATCGCCCGCCTCCGGGCGGCGGTGACGCAAGTGCCGGGGCTGGGCGTATGCGGCGCCGCGTACGACGGGGTCGGGGTGCCGGCCTGCATCGCGACGGCGCGCGACGCGGTGATCGCAGCGAGGAGGACAATGGAGTCATGACGAGAAGTGCCCGTGAACTCAACGATGTTGTCCGCTACACCGCCTGGTCGGTGTTCAAGTCTGTTCGTCCGATCGGTGACGCCGATCGGGTGCCGATTGCTGCCGAGGCAACCGACCTGCTGGACCAGCTCGAGACAAAGGATGTCCGCGTGCGCGGCACCTATGACGTCTCGGCCCTGCGCGCCGACGCGGACGTGATGGTGTGGTGGCACGCCGAGACCGCCGACGAGTTACAGGAGGCGTACTCGCGCTTCCGGCGCACCCGGCTGGGCACGCACCTCCAACCAGTGTGGTCCAACATGGCGTTGCACCGTCCGGCGGAGTTCAACAAGAGCCACGTCCCGGCGTTCCTGGCCGACGAGCACGCCCGCGATTACGTCTGCGTGTACCCCTTCGTCCGTTCCTTCGAGTGGTACCTGCT
>JBDTFN010000185.1:0-18014 GCA_039937915.1 Jatrophihabitans sp.
GCGTTGACCGGGGCACCGAAGGGCGAGTGGATCACCAACCTCCAGTCGCCGAGTTCGTCGCGGAACCGCTCAACGAGGATCGTGCGGTCGTCCGGCAGATTGTGGGTGGCCTCGCGCTGTTCGGCGAGGTAGGCCAGCAGGTTCGACGTTCCCCATTCGTCCAGCCCGGCTGCGGTGGCGCGGGCCGCCGCGTCTTCCGGGCTCGCGGCTGCGATCTCGCGCAGGAACGCGCCCAGCGCGCGGCCGAGCTCGACCGGACGGCCGGGCTGGTCGCCCTTCCAGAACGGCATCTTGCCGACCTCGCCCGGTGCCGGCGTCACGAGTACGCGGTCGTGAGTGATGTCCTCGATCCGCCAGGAGGACGAGCCGAGCAGGAAGACGTCCCCGATACGCGACTCGTAGACCATCTCCTCGTCCAGTTCGCCGACTCGACGACCCGGTCCGTCGGCTCCGGCGAGGAAGACACTGAACAGGCCGCGGTCCGGGATCGTCCCACCGCTGGTGACGGCCAGATGCTGCGCTCCTCGGCGGCCGGTGAGCTGACCGGTGACGCGGTCCCACACGATCCGTGGCCTCAGTTCGGCGAACGCATCCGACGGGTAGCGACCAGCCAGCATGTCGAGTACGGCCTCGAGCGCGGACCGCGGCAGGCCGGCGAAGGAGGCGGTCCGCCGCATCAGGGCCTCCACCTCATCCACGCTCACCGTGTCGAGTGCGAGCATCGCCACAATCTGCTGGGCCAGGACATCGAGGGGATTGCGCGGATAGCGCATCGACTCGATCTCGCCCGCCCGCATGCGCTCGGCGACCACCGCGCACTCGAGCAGGTCGCCACGGAACTTCGGGAAGATAACCCCTCGCGATACCGCTCCGACCTGGTGACCGGCCCGCCCGACCCGTTGCAACCCGGAGGCCACCGACGGCGGGGACTCGACCTGTACGACGAGGTCGACCGCACCCATGTCGATGCCGAGTTCGAGCGAGGACGTCGCGACGACGGCCGGCAGCCGACCGGCCTTCAACTCCTCCTCCACGATGGAGCGCTGCTCGCGCGAGACCGAACCGTGGTGCGCCCGGGCTACGACCGTCTCGCCGGCCGGATGCCCGGAACCGGCCTGGGCCATCACCTGGGCCGGGGCAGATTCGGCGCCGGCGGCGATACCGGCGCGCTCGGTGGCGAGTTCGTTCAGACGTGCGGTGAGTCGTTCGGCCAACCTTCGGGAATTCGCGAACACGATGGTCGAACGATGTTCCTGGACGAGGTCGAGCACGCGTTCCTCGACGTGCGGCCAGATGGAGGCCCGCCGTTGCGCCCCGGCGGCCGCGCCGGTGAGGTCGTCGGTCGGCTCGCCGATGGCCGACATGTCCTCGACCGGGACGATGACCCGAAGTTCCACGGTCTTGCTCGACGTGGGCTGCACGACGGCTACCGGCCGGCCGCCGGCGAGGAAGGTCGCGACTTCGTCCACCGGACGCACCGTGGCCGACAGTCCGATCCGCTGCGCGGGCCGGTCGAGCAGCGAGTCCAGTCGCTCGAGTGACACCGCCAGGTGGGCGCCGCGCTTGGTGGCGCAGACGGCATGCACCTCGTCGATGATGACGGTGTCCACTCCGCGCAGGGACTCGCGGGCGGCCGACGTCAGGAGCAAGAACAACGACTCCGGTGTGGTGATCAGGATGTCGGCGGGACGGCGGGCGAACAGGCGGCGCTCGTCGGCCGGGGTGTCCCCCGAGCGCATGGCCACCGTGACGTCGGGTTCGGGGACGCCGAGGCGCAGCGAGGCCTGCCGGATGCCGGCCAGCGGCCCCCGCAGGTTGCGCTCGACGTCGACCGCCAGTGCCTTGAGCGGGCTGATGTACAGCACCCGGCACCGGCGCTTGGGATCGTCGGGGATCGGCTCGGCGGCGAGGTGGTCGAGCGCGAACAGGAACGCCGCCAGAGTCTTGCCCGACCCGGTGGGGGCGACGACGAGGGTGTGCTCGCCGCGGGCGATCGCGTTCCACGCGCCCTGCTGGGCCGCGGTGGGCGCGTCGAAGGCGCCGTCGAGCCACGCCTGCGTGGCGGGGGAGAAGCGGTGCACGCCGTCAGTCTGCCCGTGGGCACCGACAGGGATCAGGAATTAGGAGAGCAGATGCTCGCCGGGTCCGTGGCCCGGTTCGTCGGGATGCGTGGAGGCCGCGCGGAATGCGCTTTGCAGGGTGCGCAGCCCTTCCAGAAGGGGGCCGGCGTCCTCGAGACGTGTCCAGGTGGCCGCGAGCAGTCCCGCAAGCGCGTCGATGAGTTGGCGGGCGCTGTCCAGGTCGAGGTCCGGTTCGCCGCCGGTGAGCCCCAACGTCTCCGCGCTGGCGCCGATGAGCAACGACGCCGCGCGGTTGATCACCACCCCTGCCGGCAGACCGGTGGCTTCGACGCCGTCGAGGGTCTCGAAGCCGTGACCAGGCAGGGGAATGCCGTCGGTCGGGTGGGCCCGCGAGGTACTCCCGGGAACACCGCCGGAGTTTTCGGAGTTCTCCGACTGCGCACGGTTTGGGTTGCTCTTCGCCACGCTGATACCCTGACACCGCGACCAACCTCTGCCCACAGCGGGGGTGTGCAAGCGGAAGCCCCAAAGCCTCCCACCCGAGCCGTCAGCACCACCGGCGAGCCGGGTCCGGTCCACGAGTCCCGACTTCGGTGGGGGACTCGCGTGTTGCCTCGCGGCAGCCTGGACCGGTCGGTGAGCTCCAAGGCCCCGTGCGCACTCAGCGCAGCGGGGCCATTGCATTTCGAGGGGCCGCGCTGAATGCCACATTCACGACCGTAGGAGGTCTCATCAGCTCCGACCCAAGGATCAACGACCGGATCCGCGTCCCTGAAGTACGTCTCGTCGGTCCCGAGGGAGAGCAGGTCGGCATCGTGCCGATCGGCAAGGCTCTCGAACTCGCCGCCGAGTCGGACCTGGATCTCGTCGAGGTCGCACCGATGGCGCGCCCGCCCGTATGCAAGCTCATGGACTACGGCAAGTTCAAGTACGAGAGCGCGCAGAAGGCGCGAGAGGCCAGGCGTAACCAGGCCCTCACCGTCATCAAAGAGATGAAGCTACGTCCGAAGATCGACTCGCACGACTACGAGACCAAGAAGGGTCACGTCGAGCGTTTCCTCAAGGCCGGTGACAAGGTCAAGGTCACGATCATGTTCCGTGGCCGTGAGCAGTCGCGTCCCGAACTCGGCTTCCGGTTGTTGCAACGACTCGCCGAGGACATCACCGAACTCGGTTTCGTCGAATCATCGCCGAAGCAGGACGGTCGCAACATGGTCATGGTGGTGGCTCCGCACCGCTCCACCAAGCCCGTGCGTATTGGACGTCCGGCCGAGGCCGCCGCGGACGCCGAGGCCGAATAACACCGCACCTGCACCACCGAGCACGGCGTAGTCCCCGATACCGGATAAGGAACCAAGAATGCCCAAGATGAAGTCGCACAGTGGAATGAAGAAACGCGTGAAGGTCACCTCGCGCGGCAAACTGCTGACCGAGCGCGCGAACATGCAGCACAAGTTCCTGACCAAGTCCTCGCGCAAGAAGCGGGCGCTGTCCGGTACCTCCGCGGTCTCCAAGGCCGACGGACCCCGTGTGAAGCGGATGCTCGGCATCTGAGCAAACCTTTCACCCGCCCGATCCGCACGGCGTCCGCGAACTTGCGGGGCGCCCATACACACAAGGAACTCAACCGTGGCACGCGTCAAGCGGGCAGTAAATGCCCATAAGAAGCGCCGGAGCACCCTCGAAGCAGCCAGCGGTTACCGCGGCCAGCGTTCGCGGCTCTACCGCAAGGCCAAGGAGCAGCTGCTCCATTCCGCGACCTACCAGTACCGCGACCGCAAGCAGCGCAAGGGCGACTTCCGCCAGCTGTGGATCACCCGCATCAATGCGGCGGCTCGCGCGAACGACATGACCTACAACCGGTTCATCCAGGGATTGCGCCTGGCCGGGGTCGAGGCCGACCGCAAGGTGCTGGCCGACCTCGCCGTCAACGACGCCGCGGCCTTCACCGTTCTCGTTGAGGTCGCTCGCGCCGCGGTCCAGGCCGAGGGTATCGGCGGCGCCGCCGCCCAGACCCCGGCTGCGTAACACCTGCTCAGCAGCTCCAACGCCCGGCTCGCCGCCGCGCGCCGTCTCACCGGACGGTCCGCGCGGCGCGAGACCGGGCGTTTTCTCGCCGAGGGCGTACAGGCGGTGCGCGAGGCCCTCGCTGCGGACGCCGTTCTCGAGATGTTCGCGACGGCCGACGCGATCGAGCGTCATCCCGAGCTCACCGAGCAGGCGGTCGAGATCTCGGTGAAGGACGCCGTCGCACTGTCCGAGACCGTGACTCCGCAAGGCCTCGTCGCTGTCTGCCGGCTGGTCCAACCGCATCTCGAGGACGTACTCGTCGCCGCGCCCCGCCTCATCGTGGGTCTCGCGCAGCCCAACAACCCCGGAAACGTGGGGACGATCATCCGCACCGCCGACGCCGCGGGCGCCGCCGCGGTCGTTCTTGACGGCGGTGTGGACGCCTACAACGGCAAAGCCGTCCGGGCCAGCGCCGGCAGCCTGTTCCACCTCCCCGTCATCGAGGCCCCGCTATCCGGTCTGGCCAACGGAACTCTGCGCCTGCTCGCCACCACCGGTGCCGGTGCGCGAGACCTCGACGACCTCGTCGATGACGGCACGCTGACCGCGCCGACGGCATGGCTGTTCGGGACCGAGGCCCACGGCCTTCGGCCCGACATCCTCGAACTGGCCCACGAGAGCGTGCGCATCCCGATCCACGGACGAGCCGAGAGCCTCAACCTTGCGGCGGCTGCGGCGGTGTGTCTCTACGCAAGCGCCCGGGCACAGCGCGCCACGATCTGACCGGCGGGTCTGGCGGCTCCGTCTGTGCGGGCGCCTCGATGGGCTCATCCACCGTGTGGATCTCGTTGGAAAAAACGGTGCCGCCGTGGCCGTCCAGCGCCTCGATGCGGACGACGATGGCGGTCCCGACATCGAGCCAGACCCGGTAAGCGCTCGGTATCTCGGCCTCGGACAGTACGGAATGGCCCTCCCCGTACTCGGGGAATCGGCTGGCCAGGCTGTCCAGTAGCGGGCAGCACCCGCAGCGGGGGTCGTAACCGCCGTCCCAGTCCTCGCCCTCGCCCATCACCGGACGGCAGATCGCCGACCACGTAGGGCGCCCCTGGATCGTGACGGCGGCGACGTCCTCGACGTCCACACCGCGGCTCAGCTCGTACGGGTCCAACATCGCGGTCCACTGGTAGTCCCGCCACATCGGGTCACCGTGATCGAACTGCCAATGCGGGGGGCGCTCCTCGACCAGCCCGTCCGGTCGAAACCACGGCTCGGGTTCCGGCTTTGGCTCGGGCTCCGCGGCCGCGCCCTCGAGACGAAAGATGACGCGCGACGTGCTGTATGGCACGCCCTGCGAGACATCGACACAGTCGGCGCACCGCACGGTGACGCGTGCGGCCGGCCGATCCAGCCACGCCTCGACGCTCGCGTGGACCCCGGCATCGCGGTCCCGCAGGTCACGGTGGGTGAAGTGGATCGTGCTGAAGCGCCACGGCGAACTCCGGGCGAGCGCCCGAAAATCCTCCGCGGATGGTGTCGACGTCAGCTCACCGTTCCTCATCGGGGCTGAGCTTTCGTAGTAGGCGGGCGAGGTCGCGACGGTCCGAGTCGTTGAGTTTCTCGAAGATGCGGTCGGCCTCGTTCATGCGCGCGACCCGGACCTGTTGCATCACCGACCATCCCTGGGGCGTCGTGTCGACCAAGGTGGCCCTTCGGTCGGAGGGGTCTGCGTCGCGCCGGACCAATCCGCGCTCCTCGAGCGCGTCGACCACTTCGGTCGTGGAGCGGGCCGCGATGTGCAGGTGCTCGGCCAGCGTGCTCAACCGCATGGACCCGTGCCGCATCAGAACACCGAGCGCGCGGGTCTGCGAAGGGGACAGATCGAAGGGCGCGAGCGTTTCCCTCGTGCCGCGGCGCAGCCGTCGGGCGACGGTCCAGAACGCGTCGGCCAGCGAATCGTCGTCAGGGTTATCGGACACGGGAACAGATTAGCAACCTTGATAGTTCAGCCTCATAATGAGGTAACCTCAGAACATCCCACATCATCGACAGTCAGGATCGTGCATGGAAAACCCACAATTCGGCCGGCCCGGCGGCCGGCACCCGAAACCCACCGCAGCCGAGAAGGCGCAGGCCTCCCAGGTCTCGCTGCGTCGCATCGCGATGCTCTTCCGGCCGCACGTCGGCCCGCTCGCCGTCGTCACCTCGATCATCGTCGTGTCGGCCGTACTCGCGCTGGCCTCGCCCTTCCTGCTCCGCGCGGTGATCGACACCGCGCTGCCGGACCGCGACGTCACCCTGTTGGCCTGGCTGACGGCCGGGATGGTCTGCGTCGCCGGTATCACCGCAGTGCTCGGAGTCGTGCAGACCTGGATCAGCACCCGGGTCGGACAACAGGTCATGCACGCGCTGCGCACCGACGTATTCACCCACCTGCAACGGCAATCGCTGGCCTTCTTCACCCGCACCCGCAGCGGTGAGGTCCAGTCGCGCATCACCAACGACATCGGCGGCATGCAGTCGGTCGTCACCTCGACCGCGACCTCGATCGCGTCGAACCTGACGACCGTCGTCGCGTCTGCCGTCGCCATGGCGGTGCTCTCGTGGAAGCTCTCCTTGATCTCGCTCGTCGTGATGCCGCCGGCGATCCTGCTCACCCGTCGCGTCGCCCGGATGCGTCGCGCCATCACCGCACAGCGTCAGGCTGAACTGGCCGACCTCAACGTCACCATCGAGGAGGGGCTGTCGATCAGCGGTGTCCAACTCGCCAAGACGATGGGCACAGCGCCGGCCCTGATCGAGCGGTTCACCGCCTCGTCCGGCCGACTCATCGATCTCGAACTGCGCTCGGATCTCGCCGGTCGATGGCGGATGGCCGTCATGCGAGTGATCTTCGCCGCGATCCCCGCCGTGATCTACCTCTGCGCGGGCCTCCCGGTCACCAGCTCCTCGATGAGCATCGGCACCATCATCGCGTTCACCACCTTGCAGTCGACGCTGTTCATGCCACTGATGGGCCTGCTCGACGTCGGCGTCAGCCTGACCAGTTCGCTCGCGCTCTTCGCGCGCATCTTCGAGTACCTCGACCTCCCGGTCGACGTCGACGACCCGGTCGTGCCGGTCTCAGTCGACCGTCGCCGGATCGAGGGTCACGTCCGGTTCGAGGGCGTGACCTTCAGCTACCCGGGCAGCGATGTCGCGGCGGTGGCCGGAATCGATCTCGACGTGCCGGCCGGGACCACTCTCGCTCTGGTGGGGGAGACCGGGTCGGGCAAGAGCACGCTCGCCTCGCTGGCCGCTCGCCTCTACGACCCGACCGGCGGACGCATCACCATCGACGGCATCGATCTGCGCGACCTTCGGTTGAGCGACGTCGCCGCGCTGGTCGGCGTGGTGAGCCAGGAGACCTACCTGCTGCACGCCAGCGTGCTGGAGAACCTGCGTTACGCGAAGCCGGACGCCACGGACGCAGAAATCCTCGCCGCGACGAAAGCGGCGCGCATCCACGACCTGATCAACGGTCTGCCCGAGGGCTACGACACGATGGTCGGCTCTCGGGGCCACCGCTTCTCCGGCGGGGAGAAGCAGCGCATCGCGATCGCCCGCACGCTGCTACGCAACCCCACGATCCTCGTCCTGGACGAGGCCACCAGCGCGCTGGACAACGAGACCGAACGGGCCGTCCAACAGGCCTTGGACGAGTTGGCACGAGGCCGGACCACCATCACGATCGCGCACCGCTTGTCCACCGTCCGGGACGCCGATCAGATCGCTGTGATCGATCAGGGGCGCGTAGTCGAACTCGGCGACCACGAGGCGTTGCTGGCCCGGACCGGCCGGTACGCTGCCCTCGCCGGGTGACCGCCTGGCGATCCGCGCCTTCCGGCGGCGATAAGGTGCACACCATGTACGGCGTGCCGGTTCGCGTAATGGTCCGCTCGGCGTTTGCCGGGCGGCTGGCGGCCGCTCGACGTCCTCGCGCCTGACCTTCGCGTCTCCGCGCGTCCCACCGCCTGAGACGAAAGAGCTCATGTCTTCGGAATCATTCGATCCGGTCGAGGTCGCTGCGCTCCAACCGGAGACCATCGACGCGAACGTGGCCGCCGCGCTGAGCGCCTTCGCCGCCGCCCGCTCCCTCGACGACCTCAAGACCGCGGGGCTCGCTCACGACGGAGACCGCTCACCGCTCGCACTGGCCAACCGGGAGATCGGTGCGCTGCCGCCGGCCGCACGGTCGGCAGCGGGCAAGCGGCTCGGACCGGCGCGAGCAGCGGTGCGTACAGCCTTCGCGGCGCGGCAGGCCGAGCTCGAGGCCGAACGCGACGCCCGGGTACTGGTCGAGGAGTCGGTCGACGTCACGCTGCCCACCGATCGCCGTCTGGTCGGCGCCCGGCATCCGCTGACGACGATCCAGGAGCGCATCGGCGACGTCTTCGTCGCGATGGGCTGGGAGGTCGCCGAGGGTCCTGAGGCCGAGGCCTCCTGGTTCAACTTCGACGCGCTCAACACCCCGCCAGAACACCCCTCGCGCGATCTCACCGACACCTTCTACGTCGGTTCGCCCGACTCCGGTGTCGTCCTACGGACCCAGACCTCGCCGGTCCAGATCCGGGCAATGCTCGAGCGGCAGCCCCCGATCTACATCGTCTGTCCGGGGAAGGTGTTCCGCACCGACGAACTGGACGCCACCCATACGCCGGTTTTCCACCAGGTCGAGGGTCTCGCGATCGACGAGGGCCTGACCATGGCCCACCTCAAAGGCACCCTCGACCACATGGCCGAGGCGATGTTCGGGCCAGGCATCGCGACCCGGTTGCGTCCGCACTACTTCCCGTTCACCGAGCCGAGCGCGGAGATGGACCTGCGCTGCTTCGTCTGTCGCGGAGCGTCGGTCGGCAACCCCGACCGCCCCTGCCGCACCTGCAAGAGCGAGGGTTGGATCGAGTGGGGCGGCTGCGGCATGGTCAATCCCCGTGTCCTGACCGCGTGCGGCATCGACCCGGATCGTTACAGCGGTTTCGCGTTCGGGATGGGCATCGAACGAACTCTGATGTTCCGTCACGGGGTCGCCGACATGCGCGACATCGTCGAGGGCGACGTCCGATTCACCGCAGCGTTCGGAGTGGAAGCATGAAGGCCCCGGTCAGCTGGCTGGCCGAGCACGTCGAGATCCCCGTCGGCGTGACGCCTCGGCAACTCGCCGACGCGATGATCGGAGCCGGGATGGAGGTCGAGAGCGTCGAGTCCGGCGCCGACGGTCTGTCCGGCCCGATCGTCGTCGGCCGAGTGGTCGAGTTCGTCGAGGAGCCGCAGAAGAACGGCAAGGTCATCCGCTGGTGCCAGGTGGACGTGGGCGAGTTCAACGCCGAGGAAGGATCGCCTCGAGGAATCGTGTGCGGCGCGCGCAACTTCCAGCCCGGCGACCTCGTCGTCGTGTCGCTGCCCGGCGCGGTGCTGCCCGGCGGCTTCGCCATCGCTGCGCGCAAGACCTACGGGCATGTGTCGGACGGGATGATCTGCTCGGTCCGCGAACTCGGGATCGGTGAGGAGCACGACGGAATCCTTGTGCTGCCGGCGGGATCGGCCTCGATCGGAGCCGATCCGCTCGAGGCGCTCGGCCTGCGTGATGCTGTGCTGGATGTCGCCGTCACCACCGACCGCGGGTACTGCTTGTCCATCCGCGGTCTGGCCCGTGAGGCCGCGACGGCCCTGGGTACCGGATTCCGCGACGTGACAGCCGACCTACCGGCACCCGACGGCGGCGCCTACGACGTCCACATCGACGACCCGAGTGGGTGTGTTCGTTTCTCCGCACGCGCCGTCTCCGGTGTCGACCCCTCAGCGCCGACGCCGGACTGGATGGCACACCGGCTGCGCCAGTGCGGCATCCGATCCATCTCGCTCGCGGTCGACGTCACCAACTACGTCATGCTCGAAACCGGTCAGCCGCTGCACGCCTTCGACCGCGACAAGCTGACCGGCGCGATCGACGTGCGCCGGGCCCAGCCGGGGGAGACGCTCACCACCCTCGACGATGCGGTCCGCAGCCTCGACCCCGACGACATGGTCGTGACCGACGACAACGGCCCCATCGCGCTCGCCGGCGTCATGGGTGGCGCGTCGACCGAGATCGGCACCAACACCACCGACATCGTGCTGGAGGCGGCCACCTGGACGCCCGACGTGGTCGCGCGCATGGTCCGTCGACACCGGCTGCCGAGCGAGGCTGCGCGACGGTTCGAGCGCGGCGTGGACCCCGAGATCGCGGGCGTAGCGCTCTCTCGATGCGTCGAACTGCTGGTGGCGCACGGCGGAGCAACCGCGGTCGCCGGCTACACCGTGGTCGGAGCCCCGTTCGTCGCCCCGGTGATCGCGATGAGTGCTCAACGTCCGGAGCAGGTGGCGGGGATGCCTATCTCGCGAGACGACGTTGTGGCGCACCTGCGTGCCGTCGGTTGTGTCGTGGACGGTGGCGACGTGTTGCAGATCCAGCCACCGCCGTGGCGCCCAGACCTGCTCGCCCCAGCCGACCTCGTGGAGGAGGTCGTCCGGCTCGCCGGATACGACCGGCTCCCGTCGGTGCTGCCTGCCGCTCCGGCCGGACGCGGGCTGTCCGAGCGTCAGATCATGCGCCGCTCTGTATCCCGGGCCGCCGCCGCGGCGGGATTCAGCGAGGTGCTTGCGTACCCCTTCGTCTCCCCGGCCGTCCACGACTCCTTCGGCCTGGCCGAGAACGACCCGCGTCGCAACGCGGTTCGGCTGGTGAACCCGCTCTCCGATGACGAGCCCGAACTGCGAACCTCGATGTTGCCGGGGTTGCTCGCAATTGCCACCCGCAACATCGGTCGTGGTACCCGCGATCTCGCGATCTTCGAGACCGGATTGGTGTTCCAGCCACGGGTGGACGCCGCCCCGCCGAGGCTGCCCGGCATCGCCGCCCGGCCCAGCGACGAGGAGATTGCTGCGCTCGATGCCGCCCTGCCCGACCAGCCCACCCACATCGGGGCGGTTCTGTGCGGCAGCCTCGAACCACGCGGTTGGTCCGGACCGGAGCGCCCGGCAACCTGGGCGGATGCGATTGAGTTCGCCCGGATCGTCTGCCGCGCGGCCCGTGCCGAGCTCACTGTCCACGCGGCCGACACCCCGCCGTGGCATCCGGGCCGGTGCGCTGAACTGCGTCTTGGCGACGTCGTCATCGGCTACGCGGGGGAGTTGCATCCGCGGGTGGTGAGTGCACTCGGTCTGCCCGAACGCACCTGCGCCGTCGAACTGGTCCTGGACCGGTTGCCCGAGCCCGGGCCGGCCGCCGGGCCGCAGATTTCCAGCTACCCCCCGGTGCTGCTCGACGTAGCGCTGGTCATCGGTGCCGACATCGCGGTCGCGGACCTACAACGAACGGTGACTGCCGCCGCCGGGCCGCTGCTCGAGTCGATCAGGCTCTTCGCCGTGTACGACGACGCCGAGCGCCTCGGTGCGGGCAAGCGGTCGGTGACGTTCGCCCTGCGCTTCCGAGCGCCGGATCGCACCCTGATGGTCGAGGAAGCCACGGCGGCGCGGGACGCGGCGGTTGCCGCCGCAATCGAAGAGCACGGGGCGCGGCTGCGCTGATTGTCGACCGTCGATGGGGAGCAGGGAACTCGTGGCCGGTGCTCGAGCTCGGTGGACACTCCAACCGCATGAAGTTGCGGAGTAGTGCATAATCCTGCATATGGGCATACGGATCGCGATCGCCGGCGCTAGCGGCTACGCCGGTGGTGAGCTGCTACGCCTGGTCGCTGCGCATCCGGACCTCGATGTCGCCGTAGCCACCGCACACGGCAACGTGGGTCAGTCGGTCGGGCGCGCGCATCCGAACCTACGCTCGGTGGCCGATCTGGTCTTCAGCGAGACGACCGCCGCGAACCTCGCCGAGGCCGACCTGGTATTCATGGCTCTCCCGCATGGGGCTTCGGCCGCGCTCGCCGCGGGGTTGCCCGCGGGGGTAAAGGTTGTTGATCTCGGCTCCGATCACCGTCTCGCTGATGCGGTGGCGCACGCCAAGTACTACGGCGGGGAGCATGCGGCGCCGTGGACCTACGGGCTGCCCGAACTGCCAGGTGCGCGTAACGAGATCGCAGCCGCGGATCGCGTCGCCAACACCGGGTGTCACGCCGTGGCGTCCATCCTCGGCATCGCGCCTCTGCTGGCGGCCGGCATTGCCGATCCGGCCGACATCGTGGTCACCTCGGCGAGCGGGACGTCCGGGGCAGGCAAGGCGGCCGCCGTGCACCTGCTCGGCAGCGAGGTGATGGGTGACCTGACCGCGTACAAGATCGGCGCCCACCGGCACACGCCGGAGATCAAGCAGGCGACCGGCGCAACCAGCCTCACGCTCGTTCCGGTGCTGGCCCCGATGCCGCGCGGCATCCTGGCCTCGATCGCGCTCCGTCCCGTCGGCAGCCCCGACAGCGCGCAGGTACATGCCGTCCTGACGGAGGCCTACGCAGACGAACCGTTCGTGACCGTCCTGCCCTCGGGTCAGCAGCCGCGCACCGGTTCGACGGCCGGCTCGAACAGCGCACATTTGCAGGCCGTGGTCGACGAGGACTCCGGTCGGATTATTGTCACGAGCGCCATCGACAATCTCGGCAAGGGCGCCGCCGGCCAGGCGGTGCAACTGGCCAACATCATGCTGGGGCTCTCCGAGATCGCGGGTCTCTCGACGGACGGGACGGCACCATGATGGACGCGTACAAAGCGGTTCGGCGGCATGGCGTCACGGCGCGGCCGAACGGAGCGAGCTCGTGAGCGTGACGGCACCCCAGGGTTTCCGGGCCGCGGGGGTCGCGGCCGGGCTCAAGGCCTCCGGCGCCCCCGATGTGGCTCTGGTCGTCAACGACGGACCGCGGCCCACCGCCGCTGCCGTGTTCACGACGAACCGGGTCAAGGCTGCCCCAGTCCTGTGGTCCCAACAGGTCGTGTCCGACGGCCGGGTACGTGCGGTCGTCCTGAACTCCGGTGGGGCGAATGCCTGTACCGGGCCTGACGGCTTTGCCGACACGCACCGCAGCGCCGAACACGTGGCGCGGGTATTGGCAATCAGCGCCGCGGACGTCGCGGTGTGTTCCACCGGCCTGATCGGCGATCGCCTGCCGATGGCGCAATTGCTGGCCGGGATCGACGCCGCTGCCGCGGCACTGACCACCAATGGCGGGCTTGCCGCCGCCGAGGCCATCCGCACCACCGACTCACGCGCCAAGCAGGCCAGCGTCATCGCCAACGGAGTGACGGTGGGCGGGATGGCCAAAGGCGCAGGCATGCTCGCCCCCGGCATGGCCACGATGTTGTGCGTGATCACCACCGATGCCGTCACCGACCCGCAGACCCTGCACGCCGCCCTCGCGGCCGCAACGCGGGTCACCTTCGACCGGGTGGACGCCGACGGATGCATGTCGACCAACGACACCGTGCTGGCCATGGCCAGCGGGGCGTCCGGCGTTGAACCGGCGCCCGGCGAACTCGCGGCGGCGATCCACAACGTCTGCGCGGATCTGAGCGCGCAGTTGCTGGCCGACGCCGAGGGCGCGACCAAGGAGGTCCGCATCGAAATCGTCTCGGCGGCCACCGAGGACGATGCCGTCGAAGTCGGGCGTTCGATCGCCCGCAACAACCTGCTCAAGTGCGCCCTGTTCGGCAACGACCCGAACTGGGGACGGGTCCTTGCCGCGGTCGGTACGACGCGTGCGGCCTACGAGGCCGACCAGTTGGACGTCGCCATCAACGGTGTCCAGGTGTGCCGGGCCGGTGCCGCCGGTGATGACCGCTCCGGGGTCGACCTCACCGGTCGCGACGTGCACATCCGCGTCGACCTGCACGCCGGCGAGCAGTCCGCCACGATCTGGACCAACGACCTGTCCCACGCGTACGTCGAGGAGAATTCGGCGTACTCGACGTGAGGCGACCCACAGAAATGGATGGGAAACAGTGATCAGGGACATGGAGCGGGCGCTGAACCAGGCCGCCACGCTCGTCGATGCGCTGCCCTGGCTGGCGCGCTTCCACGACAAGATCGTGGTGGTGAAATACGGCGGTAACGCCATGACCAGTCCGGAACTGCAGTCGGCCTTCGCCGAGGACGTCATGTTCCTGCGCTACGCCGGTCTCAAGCCGGTGATCGTGCACGGCGGCGGCCCGCAGATCACCGAGCACCTGAACCGCCTCGGCATCGAGTCCGAGTTTCGCGGGGGGCTGCGGGTCACCACGCCCGAGACCGTGCAGATCGTCCGCATGGTCCTCACCGGCCACGTCAACGCCGAGATCGTGAACATGCTCAACGACCACGGGACGTTCGCGATCGGACTCTCCGGCGAGGACGCGAGCCTGCTCACCGCCCAGCGACGCGGCGCGGTCGTGGACGGGATCGAGTACGACATCGGCCAGGTCGGGGATGTCGTCGCGGTGGACCCGTCGGCGATCTTTGCCCTCATCGATGCCGGACGGATCCCGGTCATCGCCACGGTCGCGCGCGGCCTGGACGGCCTGACCTACAACGTGAACGCCGACACCGCGGCTGCCGCGATCGCCGTCGGCCTGGACGCTGAGAAGCTGATGATTCTGACCGACGTCGAGGGGTTGTACGCGGACTGGCCGAACAGCACCGAGGTGATCAGCCAGATCGACGCCGAACGCCTCGCCGAACTCCTGCCGAGCCTGGCCAGCGGGATGGCTCCGAAGATGGAGGCCTGCCTGCGCGCGGTCGAGGGTGGAGTGCCCCGAGCCCACGTTCTGGACGGCCGGGTCGAGCATGCGCTGCTGTTGGAGATCTTCACCAGTGAGGGCATCGGCACGATGGTTGTCCCGACGAAGGACGGTTCCGCATGACTGACATCGCCTCACGGTGGGACGCCGTGATGATGCGCAACTACGGCACCCCCCCGATCGCGCTCGAGCGTGGCGAGGGGGTCCGGGTGTGGGACACCGACGGCAAGGTCTACCTCGACTTCATCGGTGGTATCGCCGTCACCTCGCTCGGTCATGCGCACCCGGCCCTGGTCGCTGCGGTCACCGAACAGGTCACTCGACTGGCCCATACGTCCAATCTCGCGATGCACGAGCCCGGCGTTCTCCTCGCCGAGCGGCTCGTCGAACTGCTCGGACTCCCGGCACGCGTGTTCTTCGCCAACAGCGGCGCGGAGGCGAACGAGTGCGCGCTGAAGATGGCCCGGTTGCACGGCCGGGGCGACGGACGTGACGAGGTCGTGTCCTGCAACGCGAGCTTCCACGGCCGCACGATGGGTGCGCTCTCGGTCACCGGGAACGCCGCCAAGCGCGACCCCTTCGCTCCGCTGCCCGGTCCGGTGTCCTTCGTCGACTACGGGGACGTCGAAGCGCTGCGCGCCGCGGTCGGGCCGCGCACCGCCGCCGTGATCATTGAGCCGACGCTCGGCGAGGGAGGCGTGGTGTCACCCCCGGCCGGCTTCCTCAGCGAGGTTCGGCGGATCTGCGACGCCGCGGGCGCGTTGATGATCGTGGACGAGGTACAGAGCGGCATCGGGCGCACCGGCCATTGGTTCGCCAGCCAGGCCGAGGGCGTGCGGCCCGACGTGCTGACGCTCGCGAAGGGACTCGGCGGCGGGCTCCCGATCGGTGCCTGCATCGGCGTCGGCGCCGCGGGCGACCTGTTCTCACCGGGCGACCACGGCAGCACCTTCGGCGGGAATCCCGTCTCGTGCGCCGCCGCCATGGCGGTGCTCTCGACCATCGCCGAGGAACACTTGCTGGACAACGTCAAGAACGTCGGCGAGCACCTGCACCACGGGCTTGACGCGCTCTCCAGCCCACTGGTCTCGTTCCACCGTGGCAGTGGGCTGTGGCGGGCGGTCGTCCTGACCGGGCCTCACGCGCCCGCGGTCGAGGCGGCGGCCCGAGCCCGCGGATTGCTGGTGAACGCGGTGCAGCCCGACGCCATCCGCTTGGCGCCGCCCCTGGTGCTGACCGAGGCCGAGGTCGACGAGGCGCTGCCGCTGCTTGCCGCGGCGCTGGACGAGGTGGCCAATGCCTAGACACTTCCTGCGCGACGATGACCTGAGCCCCGACGAGGTGCTTACCGTCCTCAATCTCGCCGACCAGATGAAGGCCGACCGGTATTGCCACCAGCCGCTGGCCGGACCCAAGTCGGTTGCTCTGATCTTCGACAAGCAGACGTTACGCACCCAGTTGTCGTTCTCCGTCGGTGTCGCCGAACTCGGCGGGCATCCGATCGTCGTCGACGGCAACCTGGCCGGGATCGGTGTACGTGAGTCGATCGCCGACACGACCCGGGTGCTGTCGCGTCAGGTCGCGGCGATCGTCTGGCGGACCTACGGACAGGACCGCATCGAGCAGATGGCCGAGATCAGTCCGGTGCCGGTTATCAATGCGCTCACCGACTCCTTCCATCCCTGCCAGATCCTCGCCGACCTGCAAACCGTGCGCCAGCACAAGCGCACGCTGGCCGGCCTCACCTTCACCTACCTCGGCGACGCGGCCAACAACATGGCCCACTCCTACCTACTGGGTGGGGCCGCGGTGGGCATGCACGTCCGCGTCGCGGGTCCGGTGGGTTACCACCCGGACGCCGAGATCCTCGCCGCGGCGGAACGCGTCGCGGCCGGTACCGGCGGCAGCGTCACCGTCACCGACGACCCGCACGCGGCCCTCGACGGCGCTGACGTCATTGCCACCGATACCTGGGTGTCGATGGGGCAGGAGGACGAGAAGGACGATCGGTCTGCGCCGTTCCGTCCCTTCGCCGTTGATGCCGCAGCCATGGCGCGGGCCGCTGACGACGCGATCGTCCTGCACTGCTTGCCGGCCTACCGCGGCAGCGAGATCGCTGCGGAGGTCATCGACGGCCCGCACAGCGTGGTGTGGGACGAGGCGGAGAACCGGCTGCACGCGCAGAAGGCGTTGCTGATGTTCCTTCTGGAACGAAGCTGATGGCCGGCAAACGGGCTGTCCTGATGGCCGAGCCGACCCAGATGACCAGCAAGGCGGCCCGGCACGCCCGTATCGTCGAGGTGCTGGGTCGGCGCCCGGTCCGGTCCCAGGCGGAGCTTGCGGTGCTGCTCGATGCGGCCGGGGTCCACGTCACCCAGGGCACCCTCTCGCGCGACCTCGACGAACTCGGCGCGGTCAAGCTGCGTACCCCCGACGGCGGCCTGCCTGTCTACATCGTGCCGGAGGACGGCTCACCCCTGACCGCCCGCGGCGTCGACGATGCACCGCCCCAGCGGCTGGCCAGGCTCATCGGCGAAGTGCTCACGAGCGCCGAGGCGAGCGCGAACCTCGTGGTACTCCGGACCCTGCCGGGCGCTGCGCAGTTTCTCGCCTCCGCGTTGGACCGAGCCAGTCTGCCGGCGGTACTGGGCACCATCGCCGGAGACGACACCATCCTCGTCGTGGCCCGCGATCCGGTCGGGGGCCGAGCGCTCGCCGATCATCTGCTGACTCTTCCGCACACCATCTGACCCCGTTAGGACGCCATTTCCTTGAGCAAGGTCCTGAACTCTCTGCCTGTCGGCGAACGGATCGGCATCGCATTCTCCGGCGGTCTCGACACCTCGGTCGCCGTCGCCTGGATGCGCACCAAGGGCGCCGTCCCCTGCTCCTACACCGCCGACATCGGCCAGTACGACGAACCTGACGTCTCCAGCGTCCCGGCCCGCGCCATCGAGTACGGGGCCGAACTGGCACGCGTGGTCGACTGCCGACGCGAACTCGTCGAGGAGGGCCTCGCCGCGATCGCCTGCGGGGCGTTCCACATCCGCTCGGGCGGTCGCGCGTACTTCAACACCACCCCGCTCGGTCGGGCCGTCACCGGCACGCTGCTGGTCAGGGCCATGCGAACCGACGATGTCCACATCTGGGGCGACGGCTCGACCTTCAAGGGCAACGACATCGAGCGGT
>JBDTFN010000186.1:0-6763 GCA_039937915.1 Jatrophihabitans sp.
TGGCGCCGTGCACGCCGGTGCAGGCGGATTCGCCGCATACGAACAGGCCGCGAAGCGAGGACTCGCCCGCCAGATCGGTACGCACGCCACCGCTCGCGTAGTGGCACGCGGGCACGACCGGGATCAATTGCTCGACCGGGTCAATGCCGAGCGAGAGCAGCGTCGCGTGGATCGTCGGGAAGCGCACCCGCCACTTCTCCAGCCCGAAGTGCCGTGCGTCCAGCCAGACATGCTCGGCGCCGGTCTCGCGCATCCGGCGCAGGATCGCCTTCGCGACCACGTCGCGCGGCGCGAGATCGGCCAGTTCGTGCTGACCCTGCATGAAGCGCTGACCATCGTCGTCGACCAGGAAGGCGCCCTCGCCGCGCACCGCCTCGCTCACCAGCGGCTGCTGCCCGCGTGAGCGGGACCCGAGCCACGCGACCGTCGGATGGAACTGGACGAACTCGAGATCCCGGACGACCGCTCCGGCCCGCATCGCCGCGGCGACGCCGTCCCCGGTCGACACGCTGGGGTTCGTCGTCGAGGCGTACACCTGACCGATGCCGCCCGTGGCCAGCACCACTGCGTGGGCGCGTACGGCGCCCACGCCGTCGCGCTGCCCCTCACCCATCACGTGCAGGGTCAGCCCGGTCACCGCTCCGGATACGTCGCGAGTCAGATCCAGCAACAGCGCGTGCTCGATGACCTGCACATCGCTGGCGTCCAGGACTCGGGTGACGAGCGCCCGCTCGATCTCCTCGCCCGTGGCGTCCCCGCCCGCGTGCGCGATCCGGTCGCGATGGTGTCCGCCCTCGCGCGTGAGCGAGAGTGCGCCGTCCTGCGTGAGGTCGAAGCGGGCGCCCATTTGCGCGAGTTCGCGCACCGCGGCCGGTCCTTCGCGTACCAGTACCCGCACCGCGGCGTCGTCGCAGACGCCTGCCCCGGCGACGACGGTGTCGGTGAAGTGCTCCCCGGGCGAGTCGCCGGCGTCGAGGGCGGCCGCGATCCCGCCCTGCGCCCACCGGGTGGAACCGGCCGCCAGGACGTCCTTCGTCACGACGAGGACGCGCAGCGCGGACTGCCTACTCAGGTGCAGCGCGGTCGTGAGTCCAGCGATCCCGGAGCCGACGACGACGACGTCCGTCTCCACCGTCCAGCCGGGTTCGGGGGCGTCCAGCGCCAGCGGCAATCCCCTCACAGGTACACCGCCACGTTGTCGATGAGCCGGGTGGTGCCGACCTTCGCCGCCACCAGCAGACGCGCCGCACCGGATTCCGGGACCTCGCTGAGATCGGCGGCGCGTAGCGAGAGGTAGTCGACCACGACCCCCGGCTCCTCGGCCAGCGTGTGCGTCGCGGTGGTGATCGCGGCGATCGCGCCACCCTCTGCTGCGGCCGCCCGTCCGGCGAACAAGGCCCGCGACAGCGCAAGTGCCTGCCGCCTCTCGTCGGGTGAGAGGAAGACGTTACGACTGGACAGCGCGAGCCCGTCCGACTCGCGCACCGTGGGGACGCCCACGATCGCAGCGCCCAGGTCCAGGTCGTCGACCATCTGCCGGATCGCGGTCAGCTGCTGGTAATCCTTCTCCCCGAAGTACGCCCGCCCGGGGCGGGTGAGGTTCAGGAACTTCGCCACCACGGTGAGCACACCCGCGAAGTGGCCGGGGCGGGTCGCCCCCTCGAGCAGGTCCCCGATCGGACCGGGCTCGATCCGGGCCCGGGTGACCCCACCGAGCGGGAACACATCCTCCACGCCCGGCACCCACACCAGGTCGACGCCGATGTCGGCACAGACCTCGAGGTCGGCCTCGAGCGAGCGTGGATACCTCGCGAGGTCCTCGTTCGGCCCGAACTGCATCGGGTTGACGAAATTCGTGGTGAGGACGGAGTCGCACTCGTCGCGCGCCGCCTGTAGGAGCGCCGCGTGGCCGGCATGCAGCGCGCCCATCGTGGGGACGAGCCCGATCGGTGCGGCCAGCGAGGCGCGAGCGGCGAAGAATTCACTGCGGGAGTGGACGACCTTCACTGAAGAGCCTCCTCGATCGCCGCGACCTGGGTCGCGCTGAGTCGGCCCGCGGCCCGCGCACGCTCGGCCGTCCGTCGAGCCATGGCGACGTAGGACGCGAGGGTCTCGGGCGCACTCGCGGCAAGGGTGCGGACGTGACGCCGCACGGTCGTCGTGTCGCCCCTGCTCACCGGCCCGGTGAGCGCGGCGTCACCAAGACGCAGCACGTTGTCCAGCGAGGCGCTGAGCAGCGGCGCGACGAGCCGTGCCGGTTCGGCCACGCCGGCCCCGGCCAGCAGCGACAGCGTGTCGTTCACCAGGGTGACCAGGTGGTTGGAGCCGATGGACAACGCCGCGTGATAGAGCGCCCGGGCCGACTCGGGCACCCAGACCGGCTCGCCGCCCATCTCGAGCACGAGCGACTCGGCCACCGGGCGAAGCTCGTCCAGCGCCGTGACCCCGAAGGCCACCCCGTCGAGTCGGTCGACGTCCTCAGGTCGCCCGGTGAAGGTCATGACCGGGTGCAGCGCGAGCGCGAGCACCCCGCGTGCGGCCGCGGAGTCCAGCACGCCGATGCCGTGCGAGCCGGAGGTGTGGGCGACCAGTTGACCGGCGCGCCACGCGTCGGCGTCGGCCAGGCCGGCCACGAGCGGGCGCAGGTCGTCGTCAGGAACCGCGAGCAGGACCAGATCTGCGCCGGCAACGGTCTCGTCCGGTGGGAGGACCACGGCGCCGGGCAACATCTGTGCCGCGCGGTCGCGGGACTGCGTCGACACTGCGCTCACGGCGGCGACGTCGTGCCCGGCACGCGCCAACGCCGCGCCCAACACGCTGCCCACCCGGCCGACTCCCACCACACCCACGCGTAGACGTGCCGGCCGCTCGCTGCTCACGATGGTCGAGCGTACTGGCCGGTTCGTCCCGGCCTGCGGTGTATCGCCCCGTCGCCCCAGGTAGGTTCGGCATCGTGGAAGACCTGCAGCAGACCGTCGCCCGAAGCGCCGACGTGGCCGACCTGCACGCCACCGTGCCGACGTTGCTGCTCGATCTGCAGACGCTGCTCGGCGCCCTCAGCGCGACCGTCACCAACGGATCGGAGCGCGGTCGACGCCCGTACCGCCCCGGGGAGGACTGGTCGCCCCGGCTCGGCGAACTGGCCTACGGCGTGTATCTGCTCGCCGACCAGACCGGCGTCGATCTGGCCCATGCGGTGCGACTCACCGCCGATCACCTCGCCCTCAAGGGTGAGCAGGCCAAGGCGCAGTCCGACGACGCCTGGCCGTTCGGGAACTCATGACGCCGACTCCCACGCGTCGTCGGATCCTCATCACCGGCGCGAGCGCCGGTCTCGGCGCCGAGATGGCGCGTCAGTTCGCTGCCACCGGCCATGACCTCGCGCTGTGCGCGCGCCGGGTCGAGCGATTGCAGGAACTGCGGTCGGAGATCCTCGCCGCCCATCCGGATCTGACCGTCACCGTGCACGCCCTCGACGTCGACGACCACGACGCGGTGTTCACCACGTTCCGCGCTGCGGCCACCGAACTGGGTGGGCTGGACCGGGTCATCGTCAACGCCGGGTTGGGCAAGGGAGCGCCCATCGGCACGGGCCGCTTCGACGTGAACAAGCAGACCGTAACGACGAATCTGCTCTCGGCAATGGCCCAGTGCGAAGCAGCCATGGAAATCTTCCGGGCCGCCGGGGCCGGGCACCTCGTCGTCGTGTCGTCAATGTCGGCGCTGCGCGGAATGCCGAAGTCGATGACCGCGTACGCGGCGTCCAAGGCCGGGCTGTCGTCGTTGGCCGAGGGCATCCGGTCGGAGATGATCGGCTCACCCATCAAGGTCACCACCTTGCTGCCGGGCTACATCGAGTCCGAGATGAACGATCAGGTGGCGCAGCAGACACCGCTGATGGCGACCACGAGCGACGGCGTCCGCGCCATGGTGGCGGCCATCGAGCGCGAGGCCGTTTCCGCACCCGTTCCGGCCTGGCCGTGGCGCCCACTCGGCGCCGTGCTCCGGCACGCCCCGCTGCGTGTCGTCCGCGCCTTCACCTGACGTCCACACACGGGGTGACCACCCTCACGTGAGTCAGAGTGCACGCCACTGGTCTTTCCGTGCGCGGACCGGGAATCCCTGCTACACAAGGGATGTGGGGTTAATGACCAGTCTTCGACACGACGCTGACGGCGAGCGTCAGCTTCGTCGCGCGCGCGTCGCGTCGACCCCAGCACCCAGCACCGGGCCAGTCGCGGTCACTGGTGTCGCGGCCGGGTTGACGGCGGCGGGGCTGACCGTCCTCGGTCTGCCGGTCGACGTCGTAGCCGGGTTCGTGCTGCTCGTCGTCGCGGTCGGCGCCATCCTGGCCCGCCGCACCACCGCGAGCCTCGCTGCCGGGGCCACCCTGCTGATTGCCAGGGTCTACCTGCCCGGGGAACGGGTGCGGCTGTACGCGTCGGAGGTGCACTCCTACATCGACGCCGCTATCGTGCGGATCGGTCCGGTCAACACCACGTTGGCCACGTCGGAGGGCCTGCTGGTCGTGGCCAATACCCGGCTCCTGCGCGCTGCTCCCGACCACCCTGCCCATCGAGAAACAATCAAGCGAGCTTGATTCTTCTTGGCGTCCGTGCCACGCTTTCGACGTGGCTGATTTGATTGCTGTCCTGTCCGATCTGCGCGACGAGAGCGACGCGCTCGAGACGCTCGTCATCGATCTTCCGGCGAGCGGTTGGACGCAACCGACGCCCGCGGCCGGCTGGACCATTGCGCATCAGATCGCACACCTGTCCTGGACCGACGACGCCTCGGTCAAGGCCGCGACGGACGTCGATGCGTTCAACGCGGCGATCGGGCTCGCGATGGTCAACCCGACCACCTTCGTCGACGAGGCGGCAGCGGCCGGAGCAGCTGTGGAACCGGCCCTGCTGTTGCAGACCTGGCGCGAGCGGCGGGCGGCGCTGCAGACGGCGCTCGCCGCGGTTCCTGCGGGCGAGAAGGTGCCATGGTTCGGCCCTGCGATGAGCCCGACGTCCATGGCCACCGCTCGGCTGATGGAGACCTGGGCCCATGGCCAGGACGTCGCCGACGCTCTCGGCGTCGAACGCACTCCGACCGACCGATTGCGCAACATCGCGCACATCGGCGTCCGTACTCGGGACTTCGCCTACCTGGCGCGGGAGAAGACCCCGCCGAGCGACCCGTTTCGCGTCGAACTCACCTCACCCTCGGGCGAGCAGTGGGCGTGGGGTCCCGCTGACGTCGAGCAGCGCGTCACGGGTACCGCCCTCGACTTCTGCCTGCTCGTCACCCAGCGGCGTCATCGCGATGATCTCGGCCTGACCGCGATCGGCGCGGACGCCGACGCCTGGCTCGACATCGCGCAGGCCTTCGCCGGGCCGCCCGGAGCAGGGCGTCCGGCCGGAGAAGCCGGATGACCGCGCCCCTGCGGATCGGCAACGCCTCGGGCTTCTACGGCGACCGGGCCACCGCGCTCTACGACATGATCACCACCGGCGACGTCGACGTCGTGACCGGTGACTACCTGGCCGAGCTGACCATGTTGATCCTCGGCCGGGATCGGATGAAGGACCCGACACTCGGCTACGCGAAGACTTTTCTTCGCCACCTCGAGTCCGCGCTAGCGCTCGCGCTGGAGAAGAACGTCACGATCGTGGCCAATGCCGGCGGCCTGAACCCGGCCGGCCTGGCCAACGCGATTCGCACGCTCGCCGCCAATCTCGATCTGGACGTGGCCGTCGCGCACGTCGAGGGCGACGATCTGCGCGAGCGCGCCGCCGAACTCGACCTGGGCGAGCCGCTGGCCGCCAACGCCTACCTCGGCGCCTGGGGCATCGCGGAATGCCTGCGGTCCGGGGCGAACGTCGTGGTGACCGGCCGGGTCACCGACGCGTCACTCGTCGTCGGCCCGGCCGCCGCGCACTTCGGCTGGTCACGCACCGACTACGACCGGCTCGCCGGGGCGATGGTCGCCGGGCACATCATCGAGTGCGGTCCGCAGGCCACCGGCGGCAACTATTCCTTCTTCACCGAACTGGAGAACCTCGACAAGCCGCTGGGCTTCCCGATCGCCGAGATGCACGCCGACGGGTCCTGCGTCATCACCAAACCGGCCGACAGCGGCGGGGCCGTCACCACCGAGACCGTGACCGCGCAACTGCTCTACGAGATCACCGGCGCCCGCTACGCCGGCCCGGACGCGACCGCCCGCTTCGACACGATCGAACTCGCCGACGACGGCCCGGACCGCGTCCGGATCTCCGGCGTCCGCGGCGAGGCGCCCCCGCCCACCCTGAAGGTCGGCCTCAACGCCCTCGGTGGGTTCCGGAACTCGGTCACCTTCGTCCTCACCGGCCTGGACATCGAGGCCAAGGCGGCATGGGTGCAGGCCCAGCTCGCGGACCTCGACGCGCAGTGGACGCTCGCCCGTACCGACCACCCGGACGCCGACGTCCAGGAAGAGGCCGCTGCTCTGCTGCACTGCGTCGTGCGCGGCCCGGACCCCAAGGCACTTGGACGGGCGTTCTCCGGCCGCGCCATCGAGCTCGCGCTCGCCTCCTACCCCGGCTTCCACGTCACCGCCCCGCCCGGCGATGCGTCGCCGTACGGCGTGTTCACCGCCGCCTTCGTCGACGCCGGCACTGTCCCCCACGTCGCCGTGCACGCCGACGGCACGCGCGTCGACATCGCCCCCGCTGAGCAGACCCTCGTCCTCGACGATGTCGAGCGTCCCGTCGTCGCGACCTACGCCGGCGGA
>JBDTFN010000187.1:0-3196 GCA_039937915.1 Jatrophihabitans sp.
GCATCATGACGGTCTTCTCGATGTCGTCATAGTCACGGCCGACCGCATCGCAGTGCCCCCGCAACACCTCGAGCTTGTGCGCGACCTCGGGTCCACCGAACAGGTTGCAGGCATCGGCGTACTGGGCGACGAGGCGCAGCGTCTTCTTCTCCCCCGAGCCCCCGATCAGGATCGGCGGGTGCGGGCGACGCAGCGACTGCGGCGAGTTGAGGGTCCGCCCGAGCGTGTAGTGCTTGCCCTGATAAGCGGCGTCGGAGTCGCTCCACATCTGCAGGCAGATCTGCAGCGCCTCCTCCAGACGTTCGAACCGTTCGGACGTGCCGGGGAACGGCAGACCCAACCCGAGCGCCTCCTCCTCGTTCCAGGCCGCCCCGATGCCCAGTAGTGCCCGGCCCTTCGACAGCACGTCCAAGGTGGTCACCGCCTTGGCGAGCAGACCCGGTTCGCGGTAGACGACGGCAGTGACCCAGGCCAGCAGTTCGATCTTCTCCGTCCGCGCGGCAAGGAAGCCAAGGGTCGTGTAGGCCTCGAGCATGTCGTTCTCCGGCGGACCGATCATGGCTATCTGCCAAACGTGATCCATGACGCTGAGCCGGGCGAAGCCGGCCACCTCGGCTGCGCAGGCAATGGCAGTCAGATCATCGGCCAGTCCAGCGGGACCTCTTGGATAGGTCAGGTTGGACAGGTGCAAGCCGAGTTTCATATGGTCCTCTCGATAGACGGTCCGTTCTCGACAGTAGCTCCGCCCAGCCCTCGCCAGCCCCCGCTCTCATCGGCGTTGAGCGTCGACCTGTCCTTCGACGCACCGGCGGACCGTCTCAGAAAGCACGCTGGCCCGACTATCGTCTGTCCCCATGTCCGAGCGGCGCGTTATCCATCCGCGGGTGAGCCTCGTTCGCCGGCGTAAGCGGCGCCATTCCGAGCCGGACTTGGCCTGCCCACCTGAGCTTCACAGCGGGCGTTCCGGAGTCGTCGACAGCGCGGTGTACCGGAACGGCGCGCGGCAGTGCTCCCCTCAGACCCTGGCAGACACCTACTCCGCCCTGCGTGCCGAGCGCGACGGCATGGCCTGGATCGGGCTCTACCGTCCGGACCCCGAGGAACTCACCTCGCTCGCCCGCGAGTTCAACCTGCACCAACTGGCCGTCGACGATGCGATCAACGCCCATCAGCGACCCAAGCTCGAGCGGTACGGCGAGACATTATTCGTAGTGCTGCGTGCTGCCCGCTACCTCGACGACGTCGAGGAGGTCGAGTTCGGGGAACTGCACATCTTCCTCGGCGACGACTTCGTCATCACCCTGCGACACAGCGAGTCCCCCGACCTGGCCGTCGTGCGACATCGTCTCGAGGACGATGCGGAGCTGCTGGCCAAGGGCACCGAAGCCGTCCTCTACGCCATCCTCGACGCGGTCGTCGACGGTTACATCCCGGTCGTGCTCGGCCTGGAGAACGACGTGGACGAGATCGAGACGCAGGTCTTCGACGGCGACCCTCAGGTCTCTCGGCGCATCTACGAACTGTCCCGCGAGGTGGTGGATTTTCAGCGCGCCGCGCACCCGCTCACCGAGATGCTGACCGCCCTCGAGGCCGGATTCGACAAGTACGGGGTGGACGAGGAGCTTCGCCGATCCCTGCGCGATGTCAACGACCACGTCACCCAGGTGAACGAGCGGATCGACAGCCTGCGCGTCCTGCTGCGTGACATCCTGCAGGTGAACTCGATCCTGGTCGAGCAGAAGCAGAACGAGGAGATGACGGAACTCAGCCGCACCAGCAACGCCCAGAACGACGAGGTCAAGAAGATCTCGGCCTGGGCGGCCATCCTGTTCGCGCCCACCACCATCGCATCCATCTACGGCATGAACTTCAAGCACATGCCGGAGTTGCGCTGGCACTACGGCTACCCCTACGCCATCGGTTTGATGGTGCTCGCCGGGATCATGCTCTACCTACTGTTCAAGCGTCGAGGCTGGCTCTGACCATTGGCCGATCAGCGGCTGGCTGTGGGACATGCGGCGGCGTGACCGTCGCGGTCAACCACTCGTCTGACCGCGACGGCAGCATTGTCGGAGTCCTCGCCCCTCGCCGGTCGGCCGTCGTGCTGCTCGTCCGCGAATCTTTGGTACACCAAGGGATACGGCGAGACCGCGCTCTCTATCCGCTCGTGTCGGCGCGTGCTGTGAGCGTGCCCCCAGCGGACGCGCAGCGTTGAACCGGCGCGGTTCGCGGCCACGGCGGACAATGCCCCCAAACCCATCACGAGCGCACCAGCCACGGCGTCGAGCAGGTAGTGGTTTCCCGTGGCCAGCACGACGACGGTGGTTACGCAGGGGTAGACGACGCCGAGCGCACGAAGCCATCGGCGCTGCGCGTAGCGGTGGATGAGGTAGCCGCACCACAGAGCCCATCCGACGTGCATCGAGGGCATGGCTGCGAATTGGTTGGTCAACGAACCCAACCCCCTTGGCACGCTCCCCTCGCCGCCCCACCAGCCCCAATGGCGGACGTGGAACAACGCGTCGGGGATGCCGGCCTGCGCCAGCAGGCGCGGAGGGGCGGTCGGCAAGAGGTAGAACCCGACAAGTCCGATGAGCGTGCTGATCGCCAGCGCCGTACGGGCCGTCCGGTACCCGGCCTTGTGCGAGCGGTAGACCCAGATCAGCACGATCGGCGTGATCACGTAGTGCATGGTCGAGTAGAAGTACGCAGCGGCCACAGCCAGCGGGGTGAAGCTGACCAACGCCTTGGTCAGAATCTGTTCCGGATCGAGGTTCACCGCGCGTTCCCAGCCCAGGATGTCCCAACCGTTGCGGGTAGCGACGGAGAAGGTGCTCTTGGTGACGCCGCGACTGAACTCGTACCCGACGTAGACGACGACCACGAACGCGAATTCTCTCAACCACGCAGGAGTTCGGCGGAGACGGGCGAGCGCGCCGACCGTCGATCCCGGCTGCGCCACCTGCCCATTGGTCATTCGATCACAATACTGTTGCAGTCCGTCACCGCGTGGGAGCTGCTCCGCCGCGAGCCGTCCCGGCGCTGGTCAATCGGCGCGGCCGGCAGCCCGCAGAACCGCGGCGCGGTCGCTGGTGATCCCGTCCACACCGAGGTCTCGCAGCGCTGCGGCGCGCGCGGCATCGTTCACGGTCCAGGCCACGAGGAAGTCCGTCACAGCACGTAGCGCGGCGCAGCT
>JBDTFN010000188.1:0-4476 GCA_039937915.1 Jatrophihabitans sp.
TCATCGGCCAGCGCGAGTGCCGTTTCGACGAGTCCACGGTGCAGGACAGTGACATCGAGTTCGGTGAGCGCCGGGAGGCTGTCGGTTCGCTCGGAGGCGGTGGCGAGTCGGCCCGCGGCATCGGTGATGATGAGCGTTTGCACTCCATCGGTGAGGACAGCGGCAAAACCGGTCAGCCCGACGATGGAGTCCAGTGCCGTCTCAGGATCCGACGCTTGCGTGATCTCGCCCCATTCGCGCAGCCGCGCGACTGCGTCGACGAGCCGTACCCCGACAATCGCGCGATGAATGGGGTGCACGGCCGGTCCGTACTCCGACGTGTCCACGAGCAGCGCCAGGCCGCGGTCCCACGGCCCGACACCGTCGTGTTCCCGGCGAAGTCGTTGCCGCTCCCGGTAGGTCGCGTAACGGTGATGCCCGTCGGCGATGAGCGCGTGCCGGTCGGCGAGGTCGTCCGCGACGGATTGATGCGCCGAGGGATCGGTGATCATCCAGAGCCGATGGGTGATTCCGTCGTCGGTCGTGGCAACGACGTCCGGGCTCCTCACGTCGACATCACCGACCAGGCGGGAAGTGGCGCCGCCGCCGTCGTAGACCAGATAGATCGGCTCGAGGTCGGTGTTGGTTGCGGTCATGACCGCAAGTCGGTCAGCGACCGGACCGGCCATGGTGTTCTCGTGGGGCAGAATCACCCCGTCCGCCGGGTCTCGCAACTCGACGGCACCCAACAGCCCTCGGGTGATCGCGCCGTCGGCGTCGCACATCTCGTAGACGTAAAGGGCCTCGTCGACGTCCGGGGTGAAGACACCCTGCTCGACCCAGGCAGAGAGTTGCGTGGCCGCGGTCGCGTAGCCGATCTCGGTCCGCTCCGGCAGAACTACGGCGACGGCGTTGTCCGGATCGATCGCGAGCAGTTGTTCGCGCAAACCTGCGTCGATCACGTCGTACGGGGGACACAGCAGCTTGGCTATGCGATCGACCTCGACCGACGGGCGCAGGCCCCGAAACGGAGCGAGCGACAATCCGGACGACGAGGATGGGGTCGTTCCGGATCCGTCTTCTGTCGCCGCGCTCATGGCTGGCGATCGTACGCAGACCAGCGCCCGTGCGATCATGCGACCCGTGAGCTCGACTTTGCGAGGAAGCAACCAACGCCTGACCCAGACCCACGATGTGGCCCTGCTGGATCTCGACGGCGTCGTATATATCGGTGCCGACGCGGTCCCGGGTGCGCCGGCCGCGCTGGCACAGGCCCGGCGGGATGGCGTCAGTCTTGCCTTCGTCACCAACAACGCGGCCCGCCCGCCGTCGGTCGTCGCGCAACACCTGAGCGATCTGGGTATCGAGGCCTCCCCGGAGGAGGTCATCACGTCCGCGCAGGCCGCAGCGCGCTACCTCGCAGAGCACCTGAGCCCCGGGGCCACCGTCCTCGTCCTCGGAACGACCGGGCTGCACGAGGCCCTGGCCGAGCGGGGTCTGGTCGCTACCAGCAAGGCCGGCGAATCGGTCGTCGCTGTCGTGCAGGGGTACTCGCCGGAGATGAACTGGTCCCTGCTCGCCGAGGGTGCGGTGGCGATCAACGCAGGAGCGCTCTGGGTGGCCACGAACGTGGACCCCACCGTGCCGTCGCCGCGCGGTCCACTTCCTGGCAATGGTTCGCTCGTCGCCGCGCTCAGACATGCGACGGGGGCCGAACCCGTCGTGACCGGGAAGCCGGACCCTGCCATGCACCGCGAGACGTTGATCCGAACCGGCGCGACATCGCCGATCGTGGTCGGTGACCGACTGGACACCGATATCGAAGGTGCGGTCGCGGTCGGCTGCCCCAGCCTGCTCGTACTGTCCGGCGTCACCGGCGCGCGCGAACTGCTGGCCGCGAAACCGGGGCTGCGGCCCACCTTCCTCGCCGCGGACGTCAGCGGGCTGTTGGTGAGCCATCCGCAACCGGAGGTGACGACGCAGGGGGCGACCTGCGGAACATGGGCGGTTATCGCGACGGACGACGGGTGGGAGTTGGCGAGGACGAATGCCGAGGCCGGCCACGGCGATCAGTCACGGGGGAACGGGTCATCGCCGTCGCCGGACCTCGACGCGCTACGTGCCCTGTGCGCGGCTCACTGGGAACATGGCCTTAGCGAGGCCGCACGCATCCGCGTGACGGCAGCGGATGACCGTGCTGACGTCGTGCTGGCCGAACTCGGGCTCAACGACTGACTCGGTCCGAACCGCGATGCGCTCAGAAGATTGTGCGCAGCTTGATCATGTCCCGAACGCCGGCCCCCACCTTGATGTGGCCCTTGGCCCAGGCGGCGGCGAAATTGAGCGAACCGTCAACCATGCTCAGCAGATCGTCGCTGGACAGACTCAGACGGATTTGTGCCTTCGGGTCGGCTGTGCGCGCAATGTCGACCAGCAGCCCGTCGTGCAGTCGTCCCGCGAAGATCACGTCCAGGTCCCGGACCGAGCAGGTCAGCGTGCGGTCGAAACCTTTCGTCCGCGTCGCCGGGTCCTTGGCCGCGAGTGTCGCGGCAAGTCCATGCAGAGCGAGCTCGCACTGCTCGACATTTGCCAACTCGGTCCTCCGGATCGATTCGCCCCCGCGCACAGGCGCCGGACCGACGTGGGAACGTACCGGCCGATCGCGACGCTACCGCAGGGCACAGCAGGTAGCGTCAGAACCGCTGTACCGAGCGGCGCGTGACCCTCGGCGAGCGAAGGAGGCACCAGATGGATCCGGCCGTACCCCCGGCACATTCTGCCGATGCTGCCTCCGTTGAGGGCAGTGGCGAGCCGGTGCCGACGAGTGCCGATGTGGCCTCGGCCCTTGCGCGGCTAAACGGGCTGTCCGACGTGCCGCTCGACGGGCATCCGGACGTCTATCAGGGCGTCCACGGTGACCTGCAGCGCGCTCTTGCCGACATAGACGGCGGCTGAGGAGCCGGGTGGCGAGAAGACTCTCGCGGCTCGACGCCGAGCTCGTCCGACGAGGCCTGGCGCGATCACGCGATCACGCCGTGGCCCTGATCGCCGACGGGCGGGTCGAGGTGCACGGTGTCGTCGCGACCAAACCGGCGACGTCGGTGGATACCAATGCCTCCGTCCGGGTCACCGCTGACGAGAACGACCCGGGTTACGCCTCACGTGGCGGACACAAGCTGGCCGGTGCGCTCGAGGCTTTCCCGCAGATTGTCGTTGCCGGTCGACGATGCCTGGACGCGGGAGCATCGACCGGCGGGTTCACCGATGTCCTGCTACGTGCGGGGGCGCGCGAGGTGGTCGCCGTCGATGTCGGGTACGGCCAGTTGGCGTGGTCGCTGCGTAGCGACGAGCGGGTCCGCATCCACGATCGCACCAATGTGCGCACGCTGACTCGGGACGACATCGGCGGTCTGGCGGGGCTCACCGTCGCCGATCTGTCCTTCATCTCGCTGCCGGTCGTACTGCCGGCGCTCGCGGCGTGCACCGACGACGACGGCGATCTGCTGCCGATGGTCAAACCGCAGTTCGAGGTCGGTCGCGACCGCCTCGGCGCCAAGGGCGTCGTTCGGGATCCTGCGCATCGCGCGGAGGCCGTGGTCCGGGTGGCCGAGTGCGCCGCACGTATCGGGTGGCTTGCCGGCGGCGTCGTTCGCAGTCCGTTGCCCGGTCCGGCGGGAAACGTGGAATTCTTCCTGTGGTTGCGTCGCGAGGTCCCCGTACAGCTCGACGCGCAAGCCATCACCGACATCGTGACAGCGGACGGAGCAGCGGCGTGAGATCGGTCCTGCTCGTCGTCCACACCTCACGTCGACGCATCGTCACCCTCGCCAGTGAGGCCGGCGCCCAACTCGCCGACGCGGGGTTCGAAGTGCGGATGCTCTCGGAGGAGGCTGCCGCGTGCGGCAGCGAGGTCGGAATCAGTGCTCCCGGGTCCGATGCTGCGGCCGACTGCGAGCTGGTGATGGCGTTCGGCGGAGACGGGACGTTCCTGCGAGCGGCCGAGCTGGCCCGTCCGGCCGGCGTGCCGATGCTCGGCGTCAATCTCGGGCACGTCGGCTTCCTGGCCGAGGCCGAGCCGCAGTCGCTGCGCGACAGTGTCGCGTCGATCGTCGACGGCCACTACCGGGTCGAGGAGCGGGTCACCGTCGACGCCGACGTGGTGATCGACGGAGGTATCGCCGGTCGTGCGTGGGCACTCAACGAGGTCTCGCTCGAGCGGACGAACCGCGAGCGGATGCTCGAGATCGCGGTGGCCGTCGACGCACGACCGTTGCTGCGATTCGGATGCGACGGCCTGCTCTGCGCTACGCCGACCGGCTCAACGGCCTACGCCTTCTCCGCGGGTGGGCCGATCGTGTGGCCCAACGTCGATGCCATGATCATCGTCCCCAACGCTGCGCACGCCCTTTTCGCGCGCCCCATCGTCGTCGCCCCGACCTGCACGATCGACATCGATCTGGTCAGCGCGGGCCACGAAGCGGTGCTCAGCTGTGACGG
>JBDTFN010000189.1:0-2633 GCA_039937915.1 Jatrophihabitans sp.
CTGCCGGCCATCGCTTCGACTGCGCGTCGTACTGCTGATGCATCCTCACGAAGCCGCTCGAGCAGGAACCGGTCCGGGGCCTGCACGAGCACACCGGCCGGCCGGCTGACCGGTGGGAAGTCCCGCAGGTTCAAGGTCACCACATGCGTGGCACCAGCGGCTACCGCCGCCGCCAACACATGGCGGTCCTTCAGGTCGTTGGTCATCGCGGCCGCCTTCCCACGCCAGTCTGCGTCGGGCAGGCGGGCGTCGGGGAACGCCGAGTGCATGGCCGACAACATGCGCAACGCGTATTCGTGTGTGTCGTCCTCCGCCGCACCGCTTCGCGTTATGCGAAGCCGCGCGACGTTGCGCATAGTCTCGGCCTCGAGCTCGCTCCGCCACACCGGCCGAAACACGCCGACATCAGCACAACTCAGCAGCAGATCACGAAGACCAGCCGGCACCAGCACCGCCGCATCGAGAACCGCGACCGGGCGCAGCGCCTGTCTCTGCGTCGCCACGCTCAGAAGTCGTCGGGCGTGTAGCCGCCCTCGGGAGCCAGCCCAGCAAGGACCTCGGACCGCCGAGCAGCCTCGCGCCGACGGAAGTCTTGGATGTCCGCGGCCAGGAAGCGGTGCCTGTTCCCGACCATGCGATGCGGCAAGACCCCCTGTTTGGCCAGCTTCACCACGTGCGGACGGCTCACATTCAACACGTCGGCCGTCTGCTGGCTCGTCAACTCCACAGACGCACCCTCGGCCCCATCGCGGACCATGAAGACCGTGATGTCGCTACCATCGTCCACCGCCGCAGCCAGTGTCCGGAGCATCTCGAGGATCTCGCCCGGAACCGGAGCATGGACAGTCCCACGCCGCAGTTCGACCGCACCGGGGCTCGCGGACTGGACAACCCGCCCCAGCCCTCTCGCACCTCGAGCCGACACCCGAACCCGAGTGACCCGTTCACCGACAAGCTCAGCAGCCGACACGTGATCAGAAACCGACATCGAGCACCTCCTGCCGCGAGTCTATCCGAAACAAGCGAAAAGGAGGACATACTCATGCCGAACTGTCGGCTAACCGATCGACAGGCGCGATGTCGCCGGGCACGAGTGCGACCGCCCCAGAACGGCCGCGTCGCGCTGGTCTTCTCGGGCAGATAGCGGGAGGAGTCCGAAACGTATGGCGCCCGGCTCACCACTCCGATGACCAAGAGGCTGGCGGTGCGCCCGGCAGGCCACCCCTCTGCGTCCACTTCGCGCGCTAAGAGCGCCTGGGCAAGCTAGTCGAAGATCGAAATGAAGTATTTTCCGGTAGCAAGGTCACATGAAGGCTCAGGGCAACCGTGCCTCCACGCTCGTCGATGTCGTGAGAACGGCGCGATTACCCACTGGATTTGGGTCATTCTCCCTGCATCGCAGCTGTGGGGTTGTGAACGAGGCTGGCGTGACCAGCCACACCCCATCATGGAGGACCTAATGATCAAGATCCGCACTGCACTGTGCGCGGCCGTTGCTTCGCTGGCCGTCGCCGTTCCGGCTGTCGTGGTAGCGGCGCCGGCGAACGCCGCCACCGGGTACGGCCCGTACCTCACTGTCGCGTCTCCGTCGCTGAACGAACGCTCCGCGCCGTCGACGAGCGGCTCGATCGTGGGCTCGCTGCCGTATCACTCGAGTATTTACATCGTCTGCCAAACAAGCGGTTCTCTGGTTGGCGCGTCGGTGATCTGGGACGAGTTGACGAACGGCGCGTATGTGTCGGACTACTGGACGACTACGCCTGGGCAAGACACCTGGACGCCGTCGATCGGGCGGTGCGGCAGTGTTGCGCCGCCGCCGCCGCCGTCGCCGTCGCCGTCGGCGAGGGTGGGACGGACGGTGTCGTACAACGAGGGCGGGGCAGGTGAGTGCACGTGGTGGGCGATCAACGAGTTCCATGCGTTCGACGGCCGGTACCCGAATCTGGTCGCGCCGGGCAACAACGGCAACGCCCAGTATTGGGCGGGAAACGCCGCCTACAACGGGTGGACGGTCAGCGTAACCCCGCGCGTCGGTTCGATTGCCGTGTTCCCCCGCTACACCAATGGATCGGGTTCGGTCGGGCACGTCGCGTGGGTGACGTCGGTCGGCTCCGGCAAGATCACCGTGACCGAGATGAATTTCGCGGCCTGGAACAGGGTCGACACTCGCACCTTCGCTCCTGCCGGCACGGTGCGGTACATCCTTGCTCCCTGACATGAGCAAACATGGCGCGTGCGGTACTCGATGTCACGAGCACCGCACGCGCCATGCTGCGTCGGATGAGCCGCGACTCGACCGATTACGCGATGATCAGGAGCACGACGCCTGCGGCAAGAACGGCTCCGAGAGCAAAGGCGAGCCAGAACGTCATGGCGACCCGTTTGCGCGGGCGGTATACCGGCAGAGCTACCCGATCCGGGGTCAGCTCGGACCGGTGGCCTACAGCGGCGACCGAGTCGATGGTCTCCTCGGCTCGGTCCAGATCGGCCGGGGTGGTCTCCCGACGCGGCGGTTCAGGCGACGCCATGATCCATCGCGTATCGGATCAACTCGGCCCGTCGGCGACAGCCGGTCTTGTCGCGCATACGATCCAAGTGCGAGTGCACGGTCTTGACGCTGATGAACAGCGCCT
>JBDTFN010000190.1:0-10138 GCA_039937915.1 Jatrophihabitans sp.
GCGTGACAGTTCGCAGCAACCTACGCGGACTGAGATCAGCCGCATGCTGAAGCAGCACGGCAAGGCTGTGCTCGAGCGGAACCGATCGACTTACCTGTCAGGAATCGCCAACGGGGCGCTCCGGGACGACCAAAGCGTCGTGTTCGACAACCTGATGCGACTGCCGTTGACGAACTGGTCCTACCAGATTGGCGCCCGGGTCGACGCGGCCGACGCCCAACGCGCTGTGCGCAAGAAGTACGGCGCGACCGCGGTCATCGTGCAGGTCGAATTGCGCTATGCACTTGCTCGGGCTGACGCCATCCCGACCACGCACGACCTGTGGTGGACCTTCGTACAGCGTGACGGGAAGCCGGTCGTGGTCGGCGACAGCGACCTTGCCGATGCCGGCGGGCCGAGCTGGCGTGGACCCTGGGACTTCGGGCCATTGGCCGTGGTGGCAGGGAACTCCGCCCTCGTCCTTGGCCACGATGATCGGGCCGGCCTACTCAAGGCGATTGCCGCCACGATCGACAAGGCGGTCCCGGTCGTGACCTCGGTGGTTGGGCGTGACTGGTCACGGTATGCGGTCGTGCTCGCCCCTGATACTGCCCAGGAACTGGATGCCGCGCTCGGCTCGATCACGCCTGGGACCTCGGAGATCGGCGCGTTGGCGGTCGCCGACGGAACGGATCCACTGAGCGGGAAGGTGCTCGGACAGCGTCTCGTCACCGAGCCCGACCAACTCGAACGGCTCAGCGACGTCGGCCGACGGATCGTGCTGCAACATGAACTGACCCACCTGGCCACGGCCGCGATCACGACCGACGCCACGCCACGTTGGCTCAACGAGGGCTTCGCCGAGTACGTCGGCAACATGGGCAGCGGCCAGTCGGTCACCGAGGCGGCGAGTGAACTACGGACTGAGGTCCGCCGGTCCGGCCCTCCGAAGGGTCTCCCGGACGCGGGGGCGTTCGATGCATCGACCGGCGCACCTCAGGCCTACGAATCGGCGTGGTTGGCCTGCAAGCTCATCGCGTCGAAGTACGGCCAGCGTGCGCTGGTGACGTTGTACCGTTCCGTGGGCCGGTCGTCGCAGTCCAGTGACCAGGCCGCCGTCGACGGGCTGCGATCGGTTCTGCACGTGACGCAGTCCCGGTTTCTGGCCCTGTTCCGGTCCTATGTTTTGGCCCAGTTGACATGACGCGCCGTCGAACCCTGGTCGTCACTAACGACTTCCCGCCCCGGCAGGGTGGCATCCAGTCCTTCGTGCACCAGTTGGCCGTTCGGCAACCGCCTGACTCGTTGGTGGTCTATGCCTCCGATCACGAGGGTTCGGCGTCCTTCGACGCCGGGTTGGCGTTCCCGGTCCTGCGGCACGGCACCGGTTTGTTGCTCCCGACCCCCGCCGCGCGGCGCAACGTGGTCGCGGCGTTGCGCGAGTTCGAATGTTCGGCCGTATGGTTCGGAGCCGCTGCGCCGCTTGGTCTGCTCGGGCCGGCGCTGCGCCACGCCGGCGCTGAGAAGATCCTGGCCATGACACACGGCCACGAGGCCGGCTGGGCCATGCTGCCGGGCGCCAGGGCCGCCCTGCGCCGCATCGGCGACGCCACCGATGTCATCACCTACCTCGGCGAGTACTTCCGGCGACGGCTCGCGGGACCGTTCGGACCTCATCCCACCCTGACGCAGCTCACGCCTGGAGTTGACGTCGAGACCTTCCGACCCGACATCGAGTCCCGCCATGTCCGCGAACGGTACGGCCTGATCGAGCGCCCGGTGATTGTCTGCGTCTCGCGGTTGGTGCCCCGCAAGGGGCAGGACGTACTGGTGGACGCGCTGCCAATCATCCGTCGCTCGGTCCCTGATGCGGCCTTGCTTCTCGTGGGGGAGGGTCCCTACCGCGGGGACCTGGCCCGTCGCGCGGCCGAGCGCGGGGTCGCGGCCGACGTGGTGTTCACCGGCGGCGTCGACTATCAGGATCTGCCCGCACACTTCGCGACCGGCGACGTTTTCGCCATGCCGTGTCGCACCCGACGTGCTGGCATGGACGTCGAAGGACTAGGAATCGTGTACCTGGAGGCGTCGGCCTCCGGACTACCGGTGATCGCCGGAAACTCCGGCGGCGCGCCGGACGCGGTACGCGACGGGGAGACGGGATTCGTGGTCGACGGGCGCAACGTCGAGCAGGTCGCTGACAGGATCGTCACACTTCTTCAGGACGACGGGCTCCGGGAGCAGATGGGCACCGCCGGTCGCGCCTGGGTGCAGCGCGACTGGCGGTGGGACGTCCTCGCCGAGCGTCTTGACGCCCTGCTTCAGGGCAGCTGACCGCGGGGTGGCTCAGTCGCCCTTGGCTCCGCTGTAGAGCGCCGCGATCTCGTTCTCGCTCTCCTTGTGGACCACGTTCCGCTTGAGCTTCAACGACGGCGTCATCTGCCCGGCTTCCTCGGTCCAGTCATGAGGCAGGATCACGAACTTGCGGATGGACTCGGCCTTGCTGACCGCCTTGTTGGCGTCATCCACGGCTGACTGGATGACGGCTCGCAGGGCTTTGTCCTCGGTCAACGACGTGACGGTCGTGTCCGCCGGCAGCCCGGCCTCCTCGAGGTACTGCGGCCATGCCTCCGCGTCGATCGTCATGAGTGCTGCGATGAACGGCTTCTGGTCACCCACGACCAGACACTGGCTGATCAGCCAGTGCGATCGGACGCGATCCTCGAGGACGGCCGGCGCGACGTTCTTCCCGCCCGCGGTCACGATGAGTTCCTTCTTGCGGCCGGTGATGCGGACGAACCCGTCATCGTCGATCTCGCCCATGTCACCGGTGTGGAACCAGCCGTCCTTGTCGATGGCCTCGGCCGTCGCGTCCGGGTTGTTCCAGTAGCCGCGGAACACGAGGGGCCCCTTGAGCAGCAACTCGCCGTCCTCGGCGACCCGTACCGTCATGCCACCGACCGGTTGCCCGACGGTGCCGACCTTGACGGCCTCCGGCCGGTTGATGGTCACGCCGGCGGTTGTTTCGGTCAGCCCGTAGCCCTCGTAGATGGTCACGCCGACGCCGCGGAAGAAATGGCCGAGGCGCGCGCCAAGAGGGGCACCGCCGGAGATTGCTGCCACACAGTGACCGCCGAGAGCGGCGCGCAGCTTGCCGTAGACAAGTTTGTCCCACAGCGCGTGCTCCAGCTTGAGCCGCAGCGGGACCGAGCCCTTGGTCGTGGCCTCCGAGTAAGCGATCGCAACTGATTCCGCACGGTCGAAGAGCTTGCCCTTGCCGTCGGCGTGGGCCTTGTGCTTGGCGGTGTTGTAGACCTTCTCGAACACTCGGGGGACGGCCAGCACGAAAGTCGGCTTGAATCCGCCGAGGTCCTCGATCAGGTTCTTCACGTTGGCGGTGTGCCCGAGGGTGCACCCCGCCGAGAGTGCGCCGATCTCGATGGCGCGACCGAAGACGTGCGCGATGGGCAGGAAGAGCAGCGTCGAGGTGTCGGCGTTGAAGAATTCCTGGAGCAGATCGATAAGTTCGACGGCTTCGGTGACGAAGCACCGGTGGGTGAGCTCGCAGCCCTTCGGCCGGCCGGTGGTGCCAGAGGTGTAGATGATTGAGGCGAGATCGTCGAGCTGCACCGAAACACGGCGGGCGTTGACGTCGGCGTCACCGACCTCGGCCCCAGCGGCGACGAGGGCGTCGATGGCGCCACGCTCGAACTCCCATACGTGCTCGAGATCCTGAGCCGACGACCGCACCGACTCGACGATTTCGAGGTGCTCGGCCGTCTCGACGAAGATGCCGCGACAGCCGGAGTCGGTGACGATCCACTCGACCTGCTCGGCGCTGGAGGTCTCATAGATCGGTACGACGACGGCGCCGATGGTGAACAGTGCGAAGTCGACGATCGTCCACTCGTACCGGGTCTTGCTCATCACCGCGATCCGGTCTCCGGCGGCGATGCCGGTGGCGATGAGTCCCTTGGCGACCGCGGTCACCTCGCCGGCGAAATGTGCCGAAGTGACGTCGCTCCAGGTGTCTCCGGACCTACGGCGCAGGGCGATGTTATGCGGCCGAACGGCAGCATTGTCATAGACGAAGTCGGCGGTGTTGCTCTGGGTCAGGGTCGTGACCTTGCTGGCTACATGCAGTTCTTGCACCCGTCAGATCCTTTCGCGATGAGATCGGGGAGAAGTCCTACACCGGTGGACCGGTGAGCGCTCACGCTAGCCCGTCGGAATGTGCGGCGTGAATGCGGCAGCCTGTGAGTCTCCGCGTCCGCGTCGACCCGATCGCCACGTTGGTCGAACTGACCGGTCACGCCCGGACCGGTAACCTTTCCTGCCATGCCCGACGAGTCGACTCAGTCGATCATCATCGATGCCGACCCGGCGGATGTGATGGCCGTTATCGCCGACTTCCCGAACTACCCGGTGTGGGCCGCTTCGGTGAAGTCGGCCGAGGTGCTCGAGGCGGCGCCGGACGGTCGCGCTCGTCTGGTGGGGTTCAGCCTGGACGCCGGGATCGTGCGCGACACCTACGAGCTCGAGTACGAGTGGACGGGCGACGAACGGGTGGAATGGACGCTCGTCCGCGGGCAGATGATGCGAGCACAGCATGGTTCGTACCTGCTGGAGACCGACCCGGTCGGGTGCTGCACGGTCACCTATTCGCTCTCGGTCGACTTGATCATCCCGATGCTGGGATTGCTCAAGCGCAAGGCCGAGCGAGTCGTCATGGACACCGCGTTGAAGGAACTGAAGAAGCGCGTCGAGGCATTGAAGGTCGTCTGACGTGCGCATCGTGCTGTTCACCGGCAAGGGCGGCGTCGGCAAGACGACCACAGCCGCGGCCACCGCGTTGCGGCTGGCCGACCGTGGGGTGAAGACCCTGCTGCTGTCCACGGACATCGCGCACTCGCTCGCCGATGCGCTCGACGTCCCGCTGGGGGACACACCGAGCGAGGTGAGCCCGGGCCTGTGGGCCGTGCAGGTGGACACCCAGGGCAGGTTCGAGGCGGCCTGGCGCGACGTCCAGACGTTTCTGGTGGACATGCTGGCCCGCGGTGGCGTGGATCCGATCACCGCCGACGAACTCACCGTGCTGCCGGGGGTCGATGAGGTTCTGGCGCTGCTGGCGGTGCGGGAGCTGGCCGTCACCGGCGACTGGGACGCATTGATCGTCGACTGCGCGCCCACGGCCGAGACGCTGCGGCTGCTCGCGCTTCCCGAGGCGCTCACCTGGTACCTGCAGCGCGTGTTCCCGGCGCAGCGCAAGATCGCGAAGACGATGCGGCCGATCGCCACGATTCTGGGCAGGGGGGATGCCATCCCGTCAGACGACATCTTCCAGGCGTTGCTGCGCCTCAACGATGAGCTGGCGGCCGTTCGGCAACTGCTCGGTGATCCGAGCGTGACCTCCGTGCGGCTGGTGCTCACCCCGGAGGCGGTGGTCGCCGCCGAGGCCCGCCGGACGTTCACTGCGCTCGCGCTGTACGGCTATTCCGTGGACCTCGTCGTCGCGAACCGGGTCTTCCCGGCCGGTGACGACGAGTGGCGGCAGGGCTGGGCCGCCGCCCAGCGCCGACAGTTGACCTCCATCCGTGAGTCGTTCGCTGGGCTGCCGGTGCGCGAACTCGCCTACCGCCCGGCCGAGCCGGTCGGCGTCGACGCGCTGCGCGGCGTCGCGGACTCGTTGTACGGACCGACGCCGGGCGTCGACCCGGCACCACCATCGGACAACAGCAACCTGATGCGGGTGGAGACGACGGCCGACGGGTTCGTCCTGCACCTGTTCCTGCCGCTGGCGAGCCGCGCCGAGGTGGATGCCGCCCGCGCGGGGGACGAGCTGATCGTGAGCGTGGGGCCTTATCGTCGGGTACTCAGCCTGCCCAGCGTGCTGCGCCGCTGCGAGGTGTGCGGCGGTGAGTTCGACGGCCGTACGCTGAGGGTCCGGTTCCGTCCCGACCCGGCCCTATGGCCGGCGAATCGACCCGCGCCCGGGCGGCGTCGTCCCTCGCCGGGACAAACCCGGCGCGAACGGCGCCGGGAGGCCGAGACACCGCGTCCGGATCACCGTCCCGACGCAGGAGGACCCGATGCCTGACGACTCCCTGCCCCACGACTCCCCGCCCGATAACGAGACGACGGGCGGCGAGGCCCGCAAGCTGTTTTCCGTCGTGCAGGAATGGGCGCAGCGCAACCTGCCCGAGCCACCGTCCGGGCACGGTGGCCCGGAATGTCAGTGGTGCCCCCTGTGTCAGTTCGCGAGCATCCTGCGCGGCGAACGTCCCGAGGTCACCGACCGGATGGCCGAGGCCGGGACTGCCCTGGCACAAGCGCTGCACGCGTTCCTGGAGACCGCGACCCACCGGGCTGGGGCAGCGAAGGACGGGGTCTCGAACAACGGGGCGCCGCGCGGCCCGAGGTCTTCGACCAGGCCGCGACCCGCCCCGCGGGTCCAGCACATCACCCTCGACGACGAACCGGCCTAGTCACCGATGGGACTGGCGATCGGGGTCGACATCGGCGGGACGAAACTCGCGGCCGGGATCGTCGACGAGTCCGGCGCGATCCTGGACCGCGAGCGTCGGGATACGCCGGGAACCGACGCGGCCGAGATCGAGGCGGTGATCGTCGACGTCGTCACTGCGCTCGCCGCGCGACACGACGTCGACGCGGTCGGGATCGGGGCAGCGGGCTGGATCGCCAACGATCACGCAACGGTGCTGTTCTCACCCCATCTGGCGTGGCGCGACGAACCGCTGCGCGAAGCTCTCGCCGGGCGGATCGCCCTGCCCGTCGTCGTGGAGAACGACGCCAACGCCGCCGCCTGGGCCGAGCACCGTTTCGGCGCGGCCCGTGGCGCGGCGGTGACCGTCTGCGTCACCCTCGGCACCGGCATCGGCGGCGGGCTCGTCGCCGGCGGAGCCGTTTTCCGCGGCGCCTACGGCATCGCCTGCGAGTACGGGCACATGACGCTGGTGCCCGACGGTCGCCGCTGTGCCTGCGGTAACCAGGGCTGCTGGGAGATGTACGCGTCGGGCCGAGCGTTGGCCCGCGACGCGCGGGAACTGGCCGCCGAGTCGCCGATCGCGGCGGCCCGGATGGTGGAACTCGCCGGCTCGGTCGAGCAGATCACCGGCCCCATCGTGACCCGGGCCGCGGCCGACGGTGACCCCGCCGCCGGCTCGATCTGCACGACCGTCGGACGTTGGCTCGGCCGCGGGCTGGCCAATCTGGCCGCGGTCATCGACCCGTCGATCTTCGTGATCGGTGGAGGCGTCTCGGCCGCGGGAGACTTGCTCCTCGTGCCGGCCCGCGAGGAGTTCGCGCACACGCTGACCGGCCGGGGGTTCCGCCCGCAGGCCGCCGTGGTCGCCGCTGCGCTGGGACCCGACGCCGGGCTCGTCGGCGCGGCCGACCTCGCTCGTCGCCACGCTCCGACGACTGTCTGACGCGGGCCGGAGCGGGCCGTCCGCGCACCCTGGCAGGATTACCCTGTGCCGACACTGCGCCTGCTGAGCCTGACCCTGTCCGGATCACTGGACGCTGCCGCGGCGGCGCGCGCCGTCGCGGAGGTTCGCCCGGATGTCGTGAGCGTCCACGGGGCGCCGAGCCTGCTGCGGTGGCGATCACGGTCGGCGCAGTTCGCGCGGCGCTGCGGGCTCGTGGTCGTCGGCGGGGGGCGGACCGCGGGCGGCAACCTGCTCATGTCCACCCTCGGCGTCGACGTCCTGGGGACCAGCAACCTGACCTTCAGCGGTGTACGGGGGCCGCTTGCGCCCGGAGCCGCAGTGGCTGTCCTACGGCGGTTCGGCGCTGGGTGCACGATCGCGGGCGCCCGACTGGGGACCCCGCCAGATGTCCGGACCGACCAACTCACGCAGCTTCGCTCGGCCGTTGCCGACCTGGTGCCCGACGATCTGCCCGCTGTGCTGGATCTGCAGGGGCTCGACGGGGACGCCCTCACGCGCCTTGCCCAGCCACTCGGTCTGATCGTGGCGGCGGGCGGGGTCCTGGTCGACAGGCGGCTGACCGTCGTCGAGGCGACCGTCACCGGTCACATCGTGCGGGTGGATCTGGACCTGCCGACGTAGGCTCACACGCCGTGGGTGGAGTCGGGGTCCGAGTGCTCGATGCCGTCGCACCGCCGCGGTTCGGGCGCAGCTTCCGTTGGCTGCTCGCCTCGTCCTGGCTGACCAATCTGGGCGACGGCATCGGGCTGGCTGCGGGGCCGCTGCTGATGGCAAGCCTGACCAACGACGCCTTCCTCATCTCGCTCGCCGCACTCGCCGTCTGGGCCCCGCCGCTGCTCTTCGGGCTCTACTCCGGCGTGCTGGCCGACCGGCTGGACCGCCGTCGACTCGTGGTCTGGGTCAACATCGCCCGCGCCGCTGTGCTGGTCGTTCTGACCGTGGCTGTCTTCAGTGACGTGGTGACCGCTCCGCTCGTCCTGATGGCGCTGTTCGCGGTCGGGACGGCCGAGGTCTTCGCCGACAATACCTCCGCGACACTGCTGCCGATGCTGGTTCGTCGCGACGACCTCGCGGTCGCGAACTCCCGAATGCTGGCCGGGGTCATCACCATCAACCAGCTCGCCGGGCCCGCGGTGGGCGCCGCGCTGTTCGCACTCGGGTCGGCGACCCCCTTCGGCACCGAGGCGCTGGTGGTCGCGCTCGGTGCGCTGCTCGCATCCCGGATGGCGCTCCCGCCGCACGGGCGGGCCGCGACCGACGCGAGCGCCGCCCGGTTGCGTCATGAGATCGCCGAAGGCGTGCGCTGGGTGCGGCATCACCCAGCGGTGCGGACGCTGGTCCTGACGATCTTCATCTTCAACATCACCTTCGGCGCCGCCTGGTCGGTCCTGGTGCTCTACGCGACGCGACGGTTGGGGCTGGGCGAGATCGGGTTCGGGTTGTTGACGTCGATCTCGGCTGCGGGTGGCGTGCTCGGCAGCGTCGTCTATGCGCGGATCGTCGCGCGGATCAGCCTCGGTGACATCATGCGGATCGGGCTGATCATCGAGACCCTGACCCACTTGGCGCTGGCGCTCACCAGAACGCCGTGGATCGCCTACGCGGTGTTCTTCGTCTTCGGTGCGCACGCCTTCATCTGGGGGACGACGTCGATCACAGTCCGCCAGCGGGCGGTTCCCACGGCCCTGCAGGGGCGGGTCACCAGCGTCAACCAGGTCGGGGTCTACGGCGGTCTGGTGATCGGCTCGGGCATCGGTGGCCTGCTCGCGCAGCGTTACAACGTCACCGCGCCGTTCTGGTTCGCCTTCGCAGGATCAGCGGTATTCGTCGTGGTGATCTGGCGGCAACTGCGCCACATCTCGCTCGCCGACGACGAGCCGGAGCCCGAACCGGTCAGTCCGCGGTAGCGGCCCCGAGCCCACCGGCGTTGAGCAGCGCGCGGTTGAGCACCGTGATGAGCTCGGTGCGCGAGACGATCCCGACCAGCTTGTCCTCGCCGTCCACGACAGGCAGGTGCCGCAACTCCTGCTCGGTCATCACCGCCACCAACCGGGACAGCGGCGCGTCGGCCCGGATGGTGGTCACCGGGGCCGTCATCACTGTCTCGGCGGCGGCCACGCTGGCCATACCGAGGAAGAACAGGTCGTAGATCGTGACGATGCCGAGTACCCGTCGCTGCGGGTCGATCACCGGGACGGCCTTCACCCGGTTCTGCGTCATGATCAACCGGACGCGGTACACCGACTCGAAGGGCTGCACCGTCACGACGTCGGCGGTCATCAGCGACCTGACCTCCAGTCGGCCGAGTTGCCGGTCCAGCGCGTGGGCCTCGGCGTTACGCATCAGTGCCACGACGTCGGCGGGCAGGATGTCCAGGCCCTGGTCCAACCGGGCAATCGCCTCCTCGATGTCGGCCGTGCGCAGACCCAGCTTCCCGGCGGCAGGCACCTCGGCCACGTGCGGGTAGCGCCGGCCGGTCAGGTTGTTGACCGCGATCGCGATGACGAGCAGGAACACCGAGTTGATCGCGACGGGGAAGACCGCGAACGCGAACCCCTGATCGTGCACGACGGACGCGCCGACGGCGGCGAACAGGGCGCACGCGCCGCCGGGCGGGTGCAGGCAGCGCAGCGCCATCATCGTCGCGATCGCCGCTCCGACGGCGACCGCCGCGGCCAGGGCGGTGTCGTGGA
>JBDTFN010000191.1:0-9776 GCA_039937915.1 Jatrophihabitans sp.
ACTGTCGTGGCGCGCCTGCCAATCCTGAAAGCAGCCCCTGTCTACGTCAACACCCTCATGCGCCAGAGTTTGTCGAGATCGTCGGGCAGCGCGGTCAGCGCGGCCAGGGATTGATGGACCGATCGGTGCTGGGCAGTAGCGGCTGCGACTCGACACCCTCGCTGATGCGGTTCGCGAGCTCTCTGCCCGTACGCCGTGGCGCGAGTATGGAGCGCGTGGCCGACAGCGGTCGGTGACGGCGAACCGCCCCCGCCCGACGAGGGGGGGCCGTCCGTCGCCTGGGCCTCAACCGTGGGAGTGAGCCTCCTGCTCGAGACCTTGTTGCGCCTGGTCGTCCTGGTGGTCATCGTGATCGCGGTCGATGACGTTCACCCGCTGAGGTTTGGACGCGATGCCATTGGCCACGACCTCAAGCACCGAACGACCCAGCGTGAGATCGGCCGGCACGTGCACCGTCGTGCTCACCGCGGCCAACCCTGTCGCCACGCCCATGGACGTGTGGTCCGAGGTGCGGCAGTAACGCACCACGCCGCTCGCGACGTTGCGGATCCGCACCAGCGGGTAGTTCGTCGAGGCCGCGTAGTCGTCGCCATAGCCCTGCGCCTGCGACATACCGTTGAGCTGACGGCCGGTGAGCGTGAAGGTGCTTCCCGGCACTATGGTGCGCGGGCACTTGTCCACAATCGGCCGCCACGCGTCCTGCGGCGCCTCCGGGTTCGTGTACGCGTAGATCTCGTCGCGATCCTCGCGGGCCCACAATGCGTCACCGTTCGGCAGCGGCAGCAGGCGTCCCTTATAGGTCTCGCCGTCGGGGTTCGGCGGGTCGGTGACCCGGGTGATCACCGTGCCGTCAGTCTCGAAGAACCGCATCCCGGACAGGTAGTTGTTGCGTGATCCGTCCACCGGTGCGACCGGGAAGAGAATCTTTCCGCCGGGTAGTAACGCCCCGGGGCCGTCCTTGCTGCCGTAGGGATTGGCGTCGCCCTTCTGCGTCGGGATCACCGGCCCGGCCGACCAGCTGCCCGTCGCCGTCGAGGTCGCGCCTGGCGTATAGAGCGCGGTCAGGTTGGCGTTGGCGCCGAGGAAGAACGCCCGTCCGTCGGGCAGCAGGATGCCGGGTCCGATCTCGGCCGATGCGTTCTCGACGATGTTCGCCGGCAAGTTCCCCGCCGATACCCAAGTGTCGCTGGCGATGTCGTACTTCTCCGCCGTTCCCGAGCCGTCGGTGCGCACCGTGACGATCGTCGAGTCGGGCATGAGCACCCACGACTCCTCCGACGGCCGGGTGCCCTTGGTGGCGGCGGTCGTCCAGGTATCGGGCCCCGGGGTGAACACGAAGACGGTCGTGTTGTCGATCTCGCCCAGCAATACGCGTCCGTCTGGCAGTACCGCGAGCGGCGCGTCGCCTATCTGGGTGGCACCGGGCGGCGAGGGCAACAGGGTCCAACTGTCGGCGACCGGGTCGTAGATCTCGGCCGAGACCGCCTCGTCCTGGCTCTGGCTGCCGCTGCTGTCGCTGTACTCGCCGCCGCATACGAACAGCCGGCCGTCGGCCAGCACTGCCGACGCGAAGTACTTACGGGCGACGTTGCTGCTCGACACCTGCGTCCACGCTGCGGTGTAGTTGCCGTTCGCGTCGGGCGCGAGCTTCCACCAGTTGTGCGTGCCGTAACCGCCGGAGTTCTCGTTGAGCAGGATCGAGCCGTCGGTCATCAGCCACACCGGGCCGGCGTTGCCCGAACAGATGAGGTGAGTGACCCATTGCCACGCCAGGCAGATCCATTTGGCGAGCCAGTAGGACGCCACGCAAACCCACTTCGCTACCCAGTACCAGGCGAGGCAGACCCACTTGGCCACCCAGTACCAGGCCTGGCAGACCCAGTTCGCCACCCAGTACCAACCCTGGCAGACCCAGTTCGCGACCCAGTAGAAGGCGTCGCACGCCCATGAGCACGGCCACCAGTCGCAGCAGTTGTTATGGCCCTTGTCGGCCCACGAGCTGCATTCGCTCTTGCCTTTGTCGGCCCACGACGAGCACTGGTTGGAACCCTGGTCGGCCCAGGTGCGGCACTGGTTCGAGCCGCGGTCAGCCCACGACGAACAGATGCTCACGCCGCGGTCAGCCCAGGTGCTGCACACGGCGTAGGCGACGGTGCGCTTGGACGAGCAGATGGAGGCTATCGACGACCACGTTCCGGGCATGACGGTCACGCTCCCTTGGTGAGAAGTTCGTTGATCTCGCGGCGGAACTGCCGCCGTGAGCGGGCAAGCCCGTAGGCCTTGCCCGTTCCTGCACCGACCACTGCGCCAACGACGGCGAACGGGCTCAACGCCAGCGTCGGCAGTACCCGGCCGCCCGCGACGACGAAGAGTCCGCCGAGCACAAGGACGGCGCCGGCGACCATTGCTTGGGCGCCGGTGTCACAGCCGCACTCGTCGAGCAGTTCGGTGAGCTTTCGCGCCGTCTCGGTGCGCTCGTCTGCGGTCAGTCCGGGCAGGTCAAGGACAACCTGCTGATGGCGCAGACCGGCGTGCCGATCGCGGACAGAGACGAGATCGTCGGCGTTGCGCAGCCTCAGGATCTTCGCCGCGGACTCAGCCGGCGCCGGCGTGATGGTGTTGGTCATGATGATTCTCCCCGCGAATAGGTGTGGTCACGGGGAGGAGCGAGCTCCGGGTGCAGTGATACATCGGGAAGGACCCGGCACGGCACAACTCGTGTCCGCACGACGCGCCGGGCCGGCCACGAGCCGAGCGTCGCCGCCGCGACGACACGTGCCGTGTCCGAGCGGGGTCGGCCGGGCTTTACGCTCGACGGGTGACCCGGTACCAGGTGACCTTCTGGCGCGACCTGCCCTCAATGGTGGCCGCCCGCGACGGCGACGTCGCCGCGCGCGCCATGCTCGCTGACCGCTTCCAGGGCGCCATCGACGAGGCGGCCATGCGGCTGGGCGACATCGGCAGCGACGACTACCTCAACGGCTGGACCAAGGGCGAGTGGACCGACGCAGCCTCCCCCACCGCCGACGACTCGCCCTCCGCCGACGACTCCCCCACCGCCGTCGTGGCCCGCGTCGTCGCCGAACTCGACGACCGCTGGCCCCAGCAGAAACTCACCGAATACCTCGATGCCCTCGGCCCGAAGGACCCCTCATGAACCGACTCACTGCCCTGCTCGGCGATTCCGCCCCCGTACTCGTCGACGGCGGTATGGGCACCCTGCTCCAGGACCGCGGTCTGGAGGGCGGCGAGCCGGGTGAGCTCTGGAACGTGGACCGTCCCGAGGCCATCCGCGACTGCCACAAGGCCTACGCCGTGGCCGGCGCCCGCATCCTGACCACCAACACCTTCGGCGGCACCAGCGCCCGGCTCGGGATGCACGGACTCGAGGACCGCGTGCATGAGCTCAACCAGGCCGCCGCCGCCATTGCGCGCGAGGTGGCCGACGCCCACAGTGGGGAGCACCGTGTGCTGGTGGCTGGTGATCTCGGTCCGACCGGCGAGCTGCTCGAGCCCCTCGGCACGCTCGACTCGGCCGCGATGCAGGCCCTGTTCGCCGAGCAACTGGTGGGCCTGCGAGACGGCGGCATCGACGTCGTGCTGATCGAGACGATGAGTGATCTCAACGAGGTGCGCGCCGCCATCGCCGCGGCCCGCGAGGTCGTCCCCGAGCTACCGATCATCGCCACCCTGAGCTTCGACACCAACCTACGCACCATGATGGGCGTTCGCCCCGGCGACGCCGTGCGTGAGCTCGCGGCCGAGGGCGTCGACGCGATCGGCGCCAACTGCGGGCGCGGACCGGGTGAGATGGCGACGATCGCCGAGCAGCTTGTGGCCGCCCGCGCGAACGGCGTGCTCATCGTGGCGCAGTCCAACGCCGGGCTCCCCCAGGTCGTCGGCGACCACTTCGAGTATGACGCCTCGCCCGACGACATGGCCGCGCACGCCGTCGCGCTGCACAAGGCCGGCGTCGATCTCATCGGCGCCTGCTGCGGCTCGACACCCCTGCACATCGAGGCGATGCACCGAGCCCTCGCCGCCGCCTAGCGCCCCCGGGCCGCCGACGGGTCGCCCCGGACGACAGCGGCAACGGGGAGTATCTGCCGGGGACCGTATGACGGGGGGATAGTGGCGGCGGGACCCGTAGCACGGTGTGAGCCGGCGTCTGCCCATGTCGGCGCGGATGTCCTCGCGGGTCCCGTCGCGTTGGTAGTCCCCTGCGATCGCGGTCAGCACGCGCGACGTCCTCGACGAGCTGGCCTTCAAGCTTGCCGCCCACTGCTTTGAGCTGGACGACATGCCGGCACTCGCCGACTCAGCCAGCGAGGACGGATTTCCAGCATTCGGTAGCCGTGCTTCTTGATAATCGCGATCACAACCGAGCCGTCTGCGCGCAAGATCATCGCGAGTGAGATCCGGGCGACACCTCGCCTAGATCACCCGCCCACTCATCGGCTAAACCCGGTCGCGGCGAATTGGGCGATTGTCCAAGGTCGTCCCGGCGCTGACCGTCACTGGTCGGCTGGCCGCAGTGAATCGATGACCGGGCAGTGTCGGGTCCGTTCACTCGATCTCGGCGAGCAGGTCCTCCACGACCGGCAGAAATGCGGGTAGCCGTTCAGGGACCGCACTGCACACAACGGTGTCGTCGATGACCGCGTAGCCGTAGGCGAGGATATTGCGCAGATCCACGATCCGCGAGAGGTCGGGGATCCATTCTCCGTTCTCCGCGTCCGCCTTGCGCAGCACTGTGTTCGGAATTGAAACGGTCGCTGCCAGCAGAGCCGAACAATCGAAGGCGCTCGAGGCAGGGCGTGTTTGCACGGATCAGTGGCGAGCGACCCGAAAGGACCGGGCAGAACGCACGCTGTCCGCAGCACGAGATGCGTTCAGCACCGCCCCATCACCGGGCGCTGCCCGCAGACGATCGCCCAGCGGACAGAACTCGTCCATCGGGTGCGTTCGGCCGAGAAGCGATGCGCTTCGCCATGCAGAACGGGTTGCGCCGATCGTCGAAACCGCGCCGCTCGACCAGACGGCCACCGCGCTGGCGCGCCTGAAAGCCGGGGCAGGCACGATTGCGGATAGTGTTGAAACCGATGGATGACAACACGGTCGATACCGCCGTGCTCGTCGTCGGCGCCGGCATCGGTGGCCTTGCGGCCGCGGACAGTCTCGCCGCCCGCGGCGTCGAGGTCACGGTGGTCGAAGCTCGGAGCCGGACCGGTGGACGCCTGCTGAGCACGGCAGTCGCCGGATCGAAGCTGGATCTCGGTGCCACCTGGTGGTGGGAGGGCGAGCACCGCATCGAGGCTCTGCTCGAGCGGTTCGGCCTCAGCACGTTTGACCAGCACCTGTCCGGCGACACCGTGCTGGAGGATCCCGACGGCGTGCAGCGACTGCGCGGCAACCTGTTGGACCGGCCGGCGGGCCGGTACACCGGCGGCGCCGACAGCCTCACCCGGGCGCTGGCCGGCGCCCTGCCCACTGGCAGCGTCTACCTCGACGAGCCGGTCATGCACCTCGAGTTGGCCCCCGCCGGGGAGACGGTCACCGCCAACACCGGCCGGCGCACCTGGCGGGCCCAGCACGTCGTCCTGGGCGTGCCACCTGCCCTGGCCGTGTCGCGTATGACCTTCAGTCCCGGCCTCGAGGACCAGACCGTCGCCCTCGCCGCCGCGACCCCGGTGTGGATGGGCCATACAACCAAGATCGTCGCCGTGTTCCCGGCACCATTCTGGCGCGGGCTCGGACTCGCCGGAGCCGCAGTCAGCCGGGTCGGGCCGCTGCACGAGATCCACGACATGTCAGGTCCGGATGGGAAACCGGCGGCACTGCTCGGGTTCGCCTCGGCCACCGTCGGGATCCCGGGCCTACGCGACGCCATCCGGGAGCAGCTGATCCGACTCTTTGGGCCCGAGGCCGCCACCGTCACCGCGATCCATGTCCGCGACTGGTCCACCGAGGAGTGGACGACCCCGACGGACAGTGCCCCCTCGACCCGCCACGATCTGTTCGGGCACCCCCGCTACCACCGCCCGGCGATGGGAGGGCGCCTGCACTGGGCGACGACCGAGACCACACGGGATTTCGGTGGCCACGTCGAAGGAGCCCTGGCCGCCGCCGAGCGTGCCGTGGCCGCCATCTGCACCGACCTCGACCCGACACCCTCGACCACCCGGTCGCGCACGACCCCCACCCACACACCGGAGAGCTGATGCTCGCGCAGACACCACGTCCAGCCCAGATGCTGCGCGAGTACGACAGACACAGCCCGCGCTCTCACATCGCTGGCGCCGGCTGTTGCGCGGCCTGAGTCCGCGAGTCGGTGTTCGTTCTGTCCGCGGCACGAAATCGGGAATTCGGTAGCGGTTCGCAGGTGGCGGGGCGACGATGTGCTGGGTAGCGACTTCGGGAGGCGTGATGGGCATCTGGCACCTCCGCGATTTCCAGCCTGCCGACCTTGAGGCGGTCCTCAGGTTGGACGTCGCGTCAAGGACGACCGACCAAGCTCCAGTGTTCAATCTCGCTGATGTCGTTGAATGCCTCGCCCGTTGCCCGGCCATCGTGGCGCTCGCGGCCGGTGAGGTGGTAGGGGTCGCAGCGAGCCGGGTTGATGAAGATCGAGCCTGGGTGGTGCGCATTGCTCTATCGCCGCACTGGCGACACCGAGGCCTGGGAAGCACCCTGCTGTCTGAACTCGAGCACCGGCTACTCGCCTCGGGCGTCTCGCGAATCAGTGCGCTACTGCCTGAAGGGGAGACCGGCAGCGCAGCCTTCGTCAACTCCGGATTTCGCTCACGCACCGAACTGACCTACTTCGAGAAGACGGAGACCGTGTCACCTCGTTCGGCGGGTGTTCTCATGTCCTTGGGCGGGGCAGTGCCGACCGCTGGGCTATGGGATCGGATCGCCGGCATGAGCGCAGAGAAGACGCTCATCGAGCGCAGAGTCGTGCTGCCGCTCTCCCATCCTGAAGCCGCCGCCGAACATGGCGTGCGTCCACCCAGCACGATCGTTCTCTTCGGACCGCCCGGCACGGGCAAGACGACCTTCGCCCGCGCGATCGCCAGCCGGCTCGGCTGGCCCTTCGTGGAGCTCCTTCCGTCACGGCTGGCCACACCGGCCGTCGGCTTGGCGGGCGGGCTAAACGAGGTGTTCGGCCGAATCGGCGAGCTCGACAACGTCGTGGTGTTCATCGACGAAGTAGAGGAGATCGCCGCCTCACGACGACCAGGTACCGCTGCTGCAAGTGTCGTCAACGAGTTGCTCAAGTCGCTGGTGTCCTTTCGCGACCGACCCGGTCGGCTGCTCGTGTGCGCAACCAACTCGGTGCGATCGCTCGACGTGGCATTCCTGAGGCATGGCCGCTTCGACTACGTGCTGCCGATCGGCACACCCGATGCCATCGCCCGCCACGATCTGTGGAAGCGATATCTCGGCGACGGTGACGGCGACGGCGACGTCGATCTCGAATCCCTGGTCAACGCCACCGACGGATTCACACCCGCCGACATCGAGCACACAGCACGCACCGTCGCGCAACAGACCTTCGAGAAGTCGATGGATTCCGGTCAACGTTGCCGTGCAGTCACCGAGGACTTTCTCGTTGCCATCGCCGGGGTCCGCCCTACGCTCACGCCGACCATGGTCGATGAATTCGCCGAGGACATCGAGCAATACGCCCGCCGATAGGGACCGACGAACCCAGCCAATTCGTCGCTTCCACACTGCCAACAGAACAGCCCGAGGTAGACCTCGTACGAGGTGTCGATGCGTCCGTGGTCGTCGACGAGTCCGCGGTTGAGCTTCTTCATCACGCCGCCGAACGGTCGGAAGTCGTTCTGGATCGTCTGGTCTACGAGCACCTTGCGGTCGGCCAGGAAGAGCACGCGTATAACGGTCTTGTTCTTCCAGAGCCGCCAGATGATGTTGAACGCCGTAAAAGTCTTACCGGTCCCAGTTGCCATGGTCAGCAGCAGTCGTTTCTGACCTCTCGCGACGGCTTCGACGGTGCGGTTGATCGCGAGTTGCTGGTACTAGCGGGGTTCCTTGCCGCCCGGTTCAGCGTGATTCGGACTGGTGACCAGCGATTCTTCGGCACTGTCCAGGCCCTTCCATGCCTGATAGCGCGTCCAGAGCTCGTCGGACGACGGAAATTCCTCGAGCGTCAGGGTGCGCTCGGTCGTCTCGAAGGTGCCGGTCGATCGTAAAACAGGAACCCGTCGCCGTTGGAACTGAACACGAACGGAATGTCGAGGGTGTCGGCATAGGCAAGGCCCTGCTGCATCCCCGATCCGACGGAGTGATTGTTGTCCTTCGCCTCGATGAGCGCGATCGGCAGGTTGGGCTTGTAAAACAGCAGGTAGTCGACCCGCTTGCGTTTGCCCCGTGCGACCAGCTTGCCGCGCACGATGATCTTGCCGTCGGTGAATCCGTACTCGCGGCGCCACTGGTTCGTTGTCCAGCCAGCAGTGTCAAGGGCAGGCGTGACGTAGCGGTCGCAGATGTCGGACTCGCTCAGCGCCTTCTTGTTGACCACGTGCCCTCTCCGGTCGCACGCGTCGATGGGCACGTGTCGTGGATGCTAACGGCACCGGCGTTGATCAACCAGCCGATCACGTCTCTACGCGACGCCGGCCCGTGGAGTTACCTGCACGACCAGGTCGGCATCCAAAGCAGCGGCGAGTCGTTCGAGCACCGGCAGGCTCGGCACCGTTCCCCCGCCCTCGAATCGAGCGACGGCGGACTGAGTCATAGTTGCGGCCTTGGCCAGCTCGGTCTGGCTCCAACCACGCGCCCCGCGCAGCTGTCGCACCGTGCGCCCGAGCTCGTAGGCCAGCCGAGCAGCGTTGTAGGCCTGCTTGGCGCCGGGCTCAGCCATCCGCCGATCCCGAACCTCGGCCCAGCTGCTGCGATCAGCCATCGTCCTCATCCTCCAGCGTGTGGTCCTCTGCGATGCACCGAGCCAGCGCTCGCCGGGCCTGGTCGACCTCTCGAACCTCGCGCATCCGGTTCTTCACGAACGTCGTCAGCAACACGATCCGCCGGCCGCTCGCGATCCAGTACGTCACCCGCACCGACTGTCGATCGAGATGGAACCGAGGCTCGCGGAGCTTGCCGTCTAGTTGACGTGTGTAGGGCTCGCCCAGGAGCGGACCTTCCTCGGACAACAGATCGACGTAGAACGCGACCGTCGCGAACTGCTCGACGGGCAACTGCTCAAGCCAATCTCGAACCTCAGGCTCGAGTTCGACGGTACCCCAGATCATAGCGTTGATGCTATAGGCGACCGCACCGATAGATGGTCGCCACGTCCAGTCGGTGCCAGCCAACGGGACATGTGAAGTGAACGCGTGCGGACTTTTTGCGGACTAACCGCGGACTTCTCTACGCCGTCAGTAGTGATTGAGATGCTTTACCCAAACAAATACGGGGGCTTCAGTGGTGGGCGATACTGGGATCGAACCAGTGACCCCTGCCGTGTGAAGGCAGTGCAAGCCTGTCTTCTCGAACCAGCAATGACGTGGCCAGAGCACGATAGGCCCGCAGATCCGGGCGTCTTGACCTCGTCGTCCTCTGTCGTCGTTGCTCGTTTCATCTCCTTATCTCGATGAATTTACGATGAACCGATGCATCGCGAGTGAACCTGGCGGACCTGCGCGGCAGGACTCGCACCACTTTCGCCGGGTGCCCTTCACCCCCGTGTTGAACGGCGCTCCGACTGATCATCGGGTGTGCGGGTAGCGGCGCTGCGGTTGAGGACGGTCACA
>JBDTFN010000192.1:0-10808 GCA_039937915.1 Jatrophihabitans sp.
ACATCGGCACCTGCCGGGACTGTCTCGCCGAACTCGTCGACCCACGTGACCGTCGCTACCGGCACGCCTTCATCAGCTGCACGAACTGTGGACCGCGATTCACCGTCATCGTCGACCTGCCCTACGACCGGCCCAACACAACAATGGCCGCCCTGCCGCTCTGCGGAACCTGCGCACGCGAGTACGCCGATCCCGACGACCGCCGTTTCCACGCGCAGACGGTTGCGTGCCGCGACTGCGGGCCGACCCTGAGGCTGGTGCACCGAGGGACGGCGGACCTGGTCGGGGACGCCGCCGTCGAGGGCGCGCGTCGGCTGTTGTCCAACGGCGCCATCGTGGCGGTCAAAGGACTTGGCGGCTACCACCTCGCCTGCGACGCGACCGACGAGGCGGCTGTCGCGACATTGCGAAGCCGAAAGAACCGCGGGGATAAGCCGTTCGCCGTCATGGTGGCGACCTTCGAGGAAGCGCAACGTCTGGCGCACATCGATGCGGCCGAGGCGGCGCTGCTCACCGATGTGCGCCGCCCGGTCGTCCTGCTACCCCGCCGCGTCGACGCGCCGTTCGCCGAGTCCGTCGCACCGCTGCAGCCCGATATCGGGATCATGCTGGCCTACACGCCCGTCCACCACTTGCTGTTCGGCCTGCCCGGCGACGAGCCCGGGCCGCGCATACTGGTGATGACCAGCGGCAACCGCAGCGGCGAACCCATCGTCACCGACGACGCGTCGGCACTGACCATCCTGGCGCCACTGGCCGACGCGTGGCTCGCGAATGACCGCCCGATCCACGTCCCGTGCGACGACTCGGTCGTCCGGACCGCGGGCACCCACGTGCTTCCGGTGCGCCGCTCGCGCGGCTACGCGCCGCTGCCGATTGCGTTGCCGATGCCGGTGCGCCCCGCGCTCGCGGTAGGGGGCGATCTGAAGAACACCTTCTGTGCCGGGACGGGCGGCTACGCGTGGCTGTCCGCGCACGTCGGCGACATGGACGATCTCGCCACGCTGAGCGCGTTCGGCACAGCCACCGTCCACCTGCTCGCCCTGACCGGGGTGGAGCCGGAACTCATCATCGCCGACGCACACCCCAACTACCGGAGCACGGCGTGGGCACAGCGCAGCGAACTGCCCGTCCGGCTCGTCGCGCATCACCACGCGCACATCGCGGCGGCGATGGCCGACAACGGCCACGACGGATCGCGCCCGGTGATCGGCTTCGCCTTCGACGGCACCGGTTACGGCACCGACGGCGCGATCTGGGGCGGTGAGGTACTGATCGCCGACTACGCCGGTTTCGAGCGTGCGGCGCACCTGCGCTACGTCCCCCTGCCCGGCGGCGACTCCGGCGTGCGCAACCCGTGCCGGACCGCGCTGTCGCATCTTCGTTGCGCCGGCCTCGACTGGGACGAGCGGCTGCCCAGCGTCGCGGCCTGCTCACCGGCCGAACGACAGGTACTCGACCGGCAGCTGGCGACCGGCGTGGCGTGTGCGCCGACGTCCAGCATGGGTCGGCTGTTCGATGCGGTGTCCTCGCTGGCGGGCGTGTGCCATCGTGTCGCCTACGAGGCCGAGGCCGCGATGCGCTTCGAAGTGTTGGCCGCGGCCGCCCCGGATCACGCCGGCCAGGCGTACGCCTTCGCCTTCGACGGAGCCCAGTTCGATGCCGCGCCCGTGATCGCGGCCGTGGCTCGGGACGTGCTCGGCGGCGTGCCCGTATCGACCATCGCCGCGCGATTCCACCGCGCGGTGGCCCACCTTGTGGTGACGATCGCGGTGTCGCTGCGCGAGCGCACTGCCCTTGACGAGGTCGCACTGTCCGGCGGCGTCTTCCTCAACGCGGTGCTGACCCGCCTGTGCGCCGACGGGTTGGCCGAGGCCAGCTTTCGCGTCCTGGTCCACCGGCAGGTCCCCCCGAGCGATGCCGGGCTGGCCCTGGGTCAGCTCGTGGTGGGGGCGATGGCCTCCGGTCAGGCAACGTGAGCGGCAAGGACGGCGTTGGTGCGTCCCAACTGGTCCGTGGTGCGTTCCCGCAGTTGCTCGAGTTGGTCCGGACGCAATACGTCGCACACCCACCCCCAGTGGAGCGCTACGGTGTTGCCCACCGCCACGCGCTGTACGGCCGGTTCGAGCAGCGAGACTCCGCCGCGGCTGACCGCACCCGCCTGCTCCACGACGTCACCGAGAGCGAGCCGCCCGTCGAGCAGGACGAGTGGCGCGACGAGGGCCCAGACCACCGCGCCCTCGACGGCGACGACCTCCCCCCACCGGATCCGACAGTTGTCCAGGACGTCGAGGGTCGGCGAGGTGCGACCGGTTCGCGCGAGCAGGCCCACCCACGGGTAAACGGCGAAGACGTGATAGCCGTGATGTGCGAATCCGGGGGCCCAGCTCGCGCCGCGCTGCTCGGGCAACCGTTCCCGCAGCAGGCCTTCGAGGTGATCCGGGTCAAGGCTGTCGAGCAGGTCGTTGCCGAGCCAGTACGCCTCGACGACGCGCTCGTCGAGCGGGTCGTCGAGGCCGGCCGCGGCAGCGATGAGCTCCAAATAAACCCACGCACCCTCGAACTGTCGGGCGTGCGCGGCGATCGCGGCGCCGGCGCCCGCGTCCCGACGCAGCAGCGGGGCGGCCTCGTCCGGACCGCAGTACCCCAGTGCGTTCGGCGGGTAGGCGTCGTGCGCGAAGAGCTCGGCACCGGCCGCGCTCACGAGATCGCCGCCGCCCGATCCGATGGTGTGCGAAGCGGAGATGAGCGTCTACTCCGGATCTTCACGAGATCGCGTCCCGTAACACCGCGTCCTGCTCGTCGGCCTCGGCGCGGGAACGCCCCATCATCTCCAGGCCGCTCATCGCGCGTTCGGCGGCAGCCTCGTCGACGACGTCGACGACGAAACCCATATGGATCAGGACGAAGTCACCCGGAGTCAGGGCGGCCTGGGCGTCATCATCGAGCATGCCGATGTTGATCTGTCGAGCCTGACCGAGCACGTCGACCATGACCAACAGTCCGCCGTAGCCCTCGACGCGGGACACGACCCGTCCCGGGATGCCCAGACACACGCTAGGTCACCGCCCCAGCAGCGCCGACAAGCCCGCGCACGAGGTCGAGCACGGCGCGCGCCGCGGGTTCGACCGCCTGCTGCACGACCCCGCTGAGTCCGATGCCGTCACCGATGTCGAACGGGACGCAGCCGATGAGTTGCGTGGGGGGTAATTGCGTGCCCAGTGAGCCGAGCCCGGCCAGCACCGCGGCCGCCGACATGCCGTGCGCATCCACAGTGTCGCCGAGGCCACCGAAATCGTCAGCCCCGATCTGCAGGCTCACCACCGTGCCCGGCGGCGCGCCGACGGCAATACCCGCCGGCACGGCGTCAATGAGCACGAGCGCGCCGACGCCGTCGAGAAGGTCGTAGCGCAGATGCACACCACGAATGCCGTAGTCCACGACCCGCACGCCAGCAGGCACTGCCGCTGCGGCCAGCACCGCGGCGACGGCGCAGCCGAACCCGTCGTCGCCGAAAAAGATGTTGCCGATCCCGGCCACCAATACGTCGGTCACTGAAACACCTGTTACATGCTGCGGATTTTGAGGTACCGCTTGATGTCCGGGATGGACACCACGCCCAGGGCGATCGCGCCGACAGCCGCGATAGCCACGACGCCGGTGGTCACGATTCCTACCTTTTTCATGATCGACTCTCCTTTCGATCCGACCTCGACGCCGACGGGTCCGACGGCATCGGTTCGATCTCGTCCGGTGCGAAATGCAGGTAACGACCGGACTTCTCGTACAGGTCGGCAGCGGGGTCGTCGACCAGGATCACGGCGATGTAGGTTCCGCCGTCGACATCGGTGTGCACAGCAGCCACGCGGGCGACTTGCCCGATGAAGAAGATGTCATGCGCGTCGGCGCGATGGCTGGGTCTGAGCCGCACCAGGCTGCCGGCCGTGATTTCGACACCCTGGACGGTGACGGAGTCGCTGAACGGATCGACGCTGCCGTCGACCGCCGGGTCCCACCAGGGGACCTCGCCGGCGAAGCCGAACGTGGCCGACAGATCGTTGCCGAACGCGTCGGGCGGCCCGGCCAGGAATGGTTCTGCGGGCACGCGTCCGACGGCCTGGATCGCGGCGCCAGCTGCGGCGTGCGGATTGCGCAACACGCCGTGCATTGCCTGCATCGCCTCCGGCGACAGGGCATCGCACCGGTCGATGATCTCGGCGGCCCTGGCGTCCGTGGCTCGCGCGGCCGACTTCTCCTCGTCGGTCATGGTCATCACCCGCAGCGTGAGGATCTCGTCGATCTCGGTGGCGTCGAAGAGCGATCCGACGCTCTGCTCGGCGATCTCGGGATGGTCGTAGAGGATGATCGGCGACACCAGCATCAGCGATCGGTCCCCGTCCCGTCCGGCGAGCACCGGCCAGCAGCGGCGCTGCCGCGACTCCGCGGCGGCGGTCGCCGCTTCCGGTGGCGGGTCGGTCATGGACACGAACTCCCCATCGGTGATCGACACCAGCAGGTGCGCGCCGATCAGCGAGTGCGCGATCGCGGTCGCCGGGTCGGCAGCGGCATCGTCGGTAAGGTTCTCCACCGAGATCGACACCCGGGCCAGACCGCCCTCAAGTTGTTGCGCCGACACATCCACGGCGGCCCGCAACGGCTGCCGGTGGCGCACGAGGCGGGCCTGCTCGGTGAGCTGCTCGACGTTCTCCTCACCCACGACGTCCACGCTTTCCCGTCGGCCGCCGTCAAGATCGGCAAGGCTCCAGGTCAGTGGTTCGGGTTCGTGTTCCACGGCCTCGTCCCAGCGCAGCCACCGCTGCTCCGACCCGTCGACTTCGGCGCGCAGTTCGTCGACGTCGACGAACTTCCCGTCGCCGGTGTCACGCTGCGGGACGCGAGATTGCAGGTGCAGGAATCGCAGCCACACAGAAATTGTCGTGGCGGTGCCGGCGGCCCAGACGAGCAACTGGGTCGACAGGCGCGGATCCTCGCCGTACCCGGCGGCGGCCGCTCCGGGCGGCCCGAGCACGCCGAACTGCCAGCGCGATTGGTTCTTGCTCGACGTTGCTCGGTATGGGTAGAGCAGGTAGCCCTCGTACAGGACCGCATCGGCGACCGAGCGCGCGTAGGTGAGGCCGTCGACGCTCATGGCGCAGTCCGATCCGGCTGCGGCAGCAGTGACACGACCGTCTCTTCCCACGAGGTGTAGCCGTGCTCGGCCTTGTGCGCCGCGAGACGGGCCATGACGTCGTGCCCGAGGCGTAGATAGCCGGTGCCGGGGAAGTGCTGGTCCATCAGTTCGCGCCACACCGTCACCGGAAGTTCATAGCGCGCCTCACGGTCCCACGGCACCTGCTCGACACCGAAGCCGTGTTCACCACGGACGAAAACAGTCCCGGAGAACAGCAGGATGATGCTCACCGCGCCGGTGCGCAGCGCGTGCAGGTACTTCGCCGCGGCCACCTCGAAGTCGTAGCTGCACGGCAGGGGGAGGTCGACCTGGGCGACGTCGGTGAAACCCGGCACCATGGCGCTGGTCTGCATCCACATGAACGGTTTGAGGGTGTCGTACCAGCGTTCGCGCGGCCCGAACAGGTCGCGTACCCCGCGCTCCTCGTCCGGGGTGTACGCGCGCCGCTGCGGTTCGATGCGCACCTGGGCCCGCAGCGCCAGCGCGTGCACGACCGCCCCGGTCGCTTCCTGCACACGCAGCCGCGCCGTCAGCTGAGGTGCGACCGCGTACGGCTCGGCAAAGATGTCCGCCACCTCGAAGCTCAGCTGCGTCATGCCGGTCATGAGCGACCCTCGGGACCGCTTGCGTCGCTCACAGGGCAGCGTCCTCGACTGCCCACACGGGCTTACTGCGCTCGTCCAGACGTGTGAAGAAGTCCTCGAGGAGGGTGCGTGCTTCGCCGCCGCCGTCGAAGCCGCGCCATACCGAGCGCAGTTTCCCCACGAGTTCGTAGCAGGCATCGATCGGGACGAGGTAGCAGCGCGCGTCGCCGCTGCCGCGCTCCGAGGTGCGTACCAACAGCGCCTCGACGTCGGGCATCGGTGCGGTGACACCAACGTTGGCGACGAGCACCTCCCGCCATGCGGACAATGGCAGTTCGGACTCCGTGGCCCCGGCCGGCCCGGGGTAGAACGCCACCGTGCGCTCCTGCGCGGAGTTGGTGAAGAAGAACGCCAGCCCGACCGGGATCTCGAGCTCGTCCCACTGCCCCGGGCTCAACGTGAAATCCGGGAAGGACAAGTAGCGGTCAGGCACCGCGCGGTAACGCTGTTGCGCGTGCTGGCCGGTAAACAGCAGGTAGCAGGGCCGGCACGCACACATCAACGCACGGTTGGCGACGTCGACGACGTGTTGGTGCTCCTGCGAGATGGGCACGGTGCACATTTCGCAGACCTCGCCTGCCGGTGGTGGCGGGGGGCGGGACGCTATGCGGCGCAGGACGACCAGCGGGTGGTCCATGCTCGGTTGATCGTTCATGACCGCTGACTCGCTCCGCCTTCGTCGCTCATGGCGCAGCCGATGCGGTCACCGGAACCGCCGGCACCGCGACGGACACCGTGCCATCCCGCGCCAGGACCGGCAACGGCTCCAGGTGCTCGGCCGGGTCGTCTAGACCCACACCACCCTGCCGCGCGTCGAAGTGCGCACGGCACCGGGCGCAGCGAAGAACCGCGGTGCCGGCCGGGTCACCCAGGCGACGCTCAACGACGCCGCCGGACAGATCCTGCCCGCAGCGGCCGCAGCGGTCGCGGAAGCAGAACACGACCTTGCCGATCCGGCACGCGCACACCCGCACGCCGTCCACGACGAGACCGGTCAACACGCCCTCGGTGAGCGCTGCCAGTTCCGCTACCGCGACCCAGGTGCCGGCCACGGCCGGCTCGGCCGGCCCGTCGATGCGGGTGCGCAGGGAGCCCAACGAGATGAGCCCGCCCTTATCACTGGCAGCGCCTGCCGCCACGCTTGTGCGCACCTGGATGCCGGTGAGTTCCGGTGCGGCTGTCCGCACCGCCCCCTCAACCGCGAGTTCGAGGGTGGCCGACGACGACGGGCAGCCGTCGCAGCTGCCCAGTAACTGCAGTGTGAGGACGCCGTCCTCATCGATGCCGAGCATCTCGACGTCACCGCCGTGCGAGCCGAGGTACGGGCGCACGCCGTCCAGCGCGCGCTGCACCCGCATCGACACGTCGTAAGGGTGCAGATCGTGCACCAGCAGGAGCCCGGACACCAGTTCGTCGTCGGCGATCGCGTCCAGCACCTGTTCGCTCAGCACACCCGCGTCATATAACACGTCGAGTAGCCGTCCCATACCTCCTCCGTAGAGCGCGGACACACAACCGACGAGGTCCTCGGCGCGCGACTGCGCCATCGGCCCGCCGGCCGCGCTGGCCTCGAGCAGTGACTCGATCCGCGCGGCCGCCTCGTGCATCCGACCGGCGGGCGAATCGCCTGCCCCGCTCAGCTGCGCCACGCTCACTCGCCGGTGACCGACTGGGTCGGCGAATGCAGTGTCTCCAACTTCTTGCCGTCGCCGAGGTACATGTGTACTCCGCACGGCAGGCACGGGTCGAAGCTGCGCACGGTCCGCATGATGTCGATGCCCTTGAAGTGCTCCCGGTCGTTCTCCTCGAAGATCGGCTGATCCTGCACCGCGTCCTCGTAGGGTCCGGGTGTTCCGTAGGAGTCACGCGGGTTCGCGTTCCACGGCGTCGGCGGGTATGGGTGGTAGTTCGCGATCTTGCCGTCCCTGATCACCATGTGATGGCTGAGTACGCCACGCACCGCCTCGGTGAAGCCGCAGCCGATGCCCTCGTCGGGGACCTCGAACTTCTCCCACGTCTTGGTGCGTCCGGCACGGATCTCCACCAGTGCCTTCTCCGCGAAATGCAGCGCCTGCGCTGCGGCGTAGGCCTGGAAGTAGGTGCGGGCGCGGTTGCGTTCGATGGTGTTACTCCACTGCGGCACCTTCCACTCCAGGGTGGCCGGACCCTTGAGCGCGGTCTTGGGCAGGTTGATCTGGACGCTGTTCCCGGTGGACTTGACGTACCCGGTGTCCACCAGCCCGGCGAGCGCGGTAGACCACAGCCGGGCCAGCGGACCGCCGCCGGTGTCCAGCGCCAGGTGGTCCGTGCCGTCGTACCAGCGCGGGGACATGACCCAGCTGTAGTTCTCGTCGAAGTCACGTTTCTGCGGCCGCGGATTTGTGTGTTGGTTCCACGGGTGCCGCGCGTCGACCGGGTTGCCGAGCGGGTCGTTCTTGACGAACATCTCCTGGCCCTGCCAGTCGTCGTAGTAGGAGGAGCCGAGCAAGATCCGGATGCCGAGGTTGATCTCGACCAGGTCCGTGGTGACGAGCTTGCCGTCGACCACGATCCCTGGGGTGACGAACATCTTGCGTCCCCACTCGGTCATGTCCTTGTACGCGAAGTTGCAATACTCCGGGTCTTGGAACGAGCCCCAACAGCCGAGCATCGTGCGTCGTAGGCCGACGTTCTCGTAGCCCGGCAACGCTTCATAGAAGAAGTCGAAGATGTCGTCGTGCAGCGGCACCATCTTCTTCATGAATTCGATGTAACGCATCAACCGACTCAGGTAGTCGGTCATCAGCTGGATGGTCGCGACCGTTCCGACTCCGCCCGGGTAGAGCGTGGAGGGGTGGACGTGGCGTCCCTCCATCAGACAGAACATCTCGCGGGTGTACCGGCTGACCTGCAGTGCTTCGCGATACAGCTCGCCGGTAAACGGGTTGAGCGTGCGCATGATGTCGCCGATGGTCCGGTACCCGTGCTCGCCGGCGTGCGGCGCCTCGGTCTGGTTGGCACGCTCCAGAACGCCCGGATTCGTCTCGGCGACCATCTTCTCGCAGTAGTCGACCATCACCAGGTTCTCCTGGAAAATGTTGTGGTCGAACATGTACTCGGCGGCCTCGCCGAGGTTCACGATCCACTCACCGAGGTGTGGCGGTTTCACCCCGTAGGCCATGTTCTGCGCGTAGCACGAGCAGGTGGCGTGGTTGTCGCCGCAGATGCCGCAAATGCGGCTGGTGATGAAGTGCGCGTCGCGCGGATCTTTGCCCTTCATGAAGATCGAGTAGCCGCGGAAGATCGACGAGGTGCTGTGGCACTCCTTGACGACCTTCTGTTTGAAGTCAATCTTCGTGTAGATGCCCAGGCTTCCCACGATGCGAGTGATAGGGTCCCAGGCCATCTCCACGACGTCTTCACTGAGCTCGACACGCTTCGACGGCTTGGCGTCCGGACGAGGGTGCACTGCAGTCATCTGATTCTCTCTCGCTCGAGGGATGCGCGGACGAAGGCTTTGCCGGACTACCAGGTGCGCTTGGCGCCGGTTGTCAGCTTCGGGCCGGCGTGACGCCATTTCGGCTCTTTGTCGAGGGTCTTGATCGAAATCTCGCGCATGCGGCGGATGGCCCTGCCGTACGGAGCAACAACCGTGCTGGACAATTTGGCGCCAGGTGGTTCGTCCATGAACGGCATGAATTTGTCCGGGAAGCCGGGCATGGTGCAGCCGATACAGATTCCGCCGACGTTCGGACACCCTCCGATGCCGTTCATCCAGCCGCGTTTGGGCACGTTGCACTTGACGGCCGGGCCCCAACAGCCGAGCTTGACGATGCACTTCGGCGAGCCGTACTCGGTGGCGAAGTCGCCCTGCTCGTAGTAACCCGCGCGGTCACACCCCTCGTGCACCGTCGCGCCAAACAACCAGGTCGGCCGCAGCGCGTCGTCCAACGGGATCATCGGCGCTTGCCCGGTCGCCATGTAGAGCAGGTAGGTCAATGTCTCGGACAGGTTGTCCGGCTGAATGGGACAGCCGGGGACGCAGACAATCGGGATGTCGGCCTTGGACTTCCAGTCCCAGCCGAGGTAGTCGGGCACACCCATGGCGCCGGTCGGGTTGCCCTCCATCGCATGGATGCCGCCGTAGCAGGAACAGGTGCCGGCGCACACGATCGCGGTGGCCTTGGGAGCGAGGCGGTCCAGCCACTCGCTGGTCGTCATCGGCTGGTCGGTCTCGGGGTTGTTGCCGAACCCGCACCAGTAGCCCTCGTCGTGCAGGTTCTCGTTCGGGATCGAACCCTCGACAACGAGCACGAACGGATCGAGTTCGCCACGGTCGGCTTTGAAGAACCATTCCAGGAAGTCGTCCGCACCCCCGTTCGGCCCGCACTCGAAGTCGATTAATGGCCAGTGCACGGCGACCTGTGGCAGGCCGGGTAGCGCCCCGAGCGCGATCTCTTCGATCGTAGGTTGGGTCGCTGCGGTCAGCGAAACGGAGTCACCGTCGCAACTGAGGCCCGCGTTGATCCACAGCACGTGGATGAGGGTCTGTTCGGCCTTGACAGCTGCGTCGCTCGGCATATTCGCTCCCGATTTTGGAAACTTCGGCGGGGTATGAATTTGTGACCTTAGTCATCTTTCATACGCTCGTTCCGGACCGCGGTCAACGCGAAACGAAAACTCTCAGCGCGCCGTTTCCACGTCCAGCGCGGTAACGAGGAATTCCTCCCCCGCAATCACCGTGACGTCGACCGAGCCGCAGGCGGGGCACGCGAAGTTCGCAATCTCACCGACGACTTGGTCGGTGCAGCATTCGGCACAGCGCACCACCGCGGCAACCTGCTCGATCTCCAGAACCGAGCCGGCGAGCGTGGTTTCAGTGGTCACCAGAGCCCAGCAGTAGATCAGCGTGTCCGGCACGACCTGGCGCAGCTGACCGACGCGCACGCAGATCCTATGCACCGTTTGTCCGGCGGCGTGCTTGCGCACCACGC
>JBDTFN010000193.1:0-45063 GCA_039937915.1 Jatrophihabitans sp.
CGTGGTCGCTGCGAGCCTCGAGTCGGTCCTCGCCCTGTGCCTGGGGTGCCACGCCTTCGCCCTGCTGATGCGCATCGGTGTCATCCCCGAGGCGGCCTGTGTCGCGTGTGCCGACATCTCGCTGCGGTCCGCGACGGCCTCGCCGACGGCCTAGAACGTCGCCTGATCAGGACCTGCGGCACACTGGGCCGGTGAGCGCGGAGCCGGACATGCAGCCGACCCGCGAACCACGCGCGAAGGACCGGTTCGGTCTTGAGATCGTCGCGGTGCTGGGCGTCTCGTACGGGATGTCCGGGCTCTACTCGCTGCTGACCCTCATCCGCAACGAGATCACCGTCCAGGGCGGGGTCGCCAACACCCAGGTCACCGTAGCCAGCGGAGGCCAGACCCGGTACGAGTTGCTGGACCTGCTCGACTCGTTGGCCGACGTCCTGCACGGAATCCTCCCCGCGTTCCTCGCCGTCGTCTTGCTGCTGCGCTCGCCGGGCGGTCCTGGGTTGGGCATCGGGCTCGGCCGACTGCGACTGCGCGAACTCGCCCAGGGCGCCGGCTTCGCGGCGCTCATCGGCGTCCCGGGGATCGGCTTGATCTACGCGGCCCGTCAGTTCGGCCTCAACGCGCAAATCGTGGCGTCGAACTTCCCCGACGTCTGGTATCGAATCCCGGTGCTGGCGCTCGATGCGTTCCAAAACGGAGCGGCCGAGGAGATCGTCGTCCTCGCCTTCCTCCTGACACGGTTACGTCAGCTCGGCTGGACGAACCAGCGTGCCCTGGCCCTTGAAGCCGTGATACGCGGTTCCTATCACCTCTACCAGGGCTACGGCGGGTTCGTCGGCAACGCCGTCATGGGTCTGATATTCGGGTGGTGGTTCCAGCGCACCCGACGGGTCTGGCCGCTCATCGTCGCGCACACGATCATCGACGCGGTCAGCTTCATCGGCTACATCTACCTCAAGAACCACGTCTCGTGGCTCTAGCCGTGTGACGTTGGACGCGGGGCGGTTGACAGCGAACGGTCAGGTGAGGTTAGGCTGTCCTAACCTGTACGGGTGCACTCGCGGTAACCGACGAATGAGGTCACATGTTCCAACTTCCGACGCTCCGTCGGCACGCGGCGACCCCATCCGCGTACACCGAAAGTGACTCCACCATCACGTTGGCCGATCTCCAGCAGGGCAGTAGCGCACGCATCGTCGACGTCTGCGGCGATGGCGACCCAGCCGCTGCACGTCGACTTTTCGATCTGGGGTTTGCACCGGATGCCCTGGTGCAGATGATCCGCCGGGCGCCGTTGGCTGACCCCGTCATCTTCCGTATCGCCGGCTACGACGTGGCGCTTCGCCGCGCACAGGCACGCCGGATCCGAGTCCTGCCCACGCTGTGAGTACCGCCGACGACCCCCACGGCGGCGCGACGGAGGTACTTCGACGCACCCGACTCGCCCTTGTCGGCAGCCCGAACTCGGGCAAGACGACCCTGTTCAACGCGCTGACCGGGCTGCGGGCCAAGACCGGCAACTACCCCGGCGTCACCGTCTCCCGCTACGAGGGTGCGGCGGTGATCGACGGTGCAGAGCTGATCGTCGAGGACCTCCCCGGCAGTTACAGCCTGGACCCGATCAGCCCCGATGAGCACATCGTGCTGGAGTCCCTCGACCCTTCCAACGACCGCGTCGAGACGCCGGACGGCCTGCTCGTCACCTTGGACACCACGACACTGCAGCGATCGCTGAACTTGCTCGCGCAGGTCCTGCAGACCGATCTGCCGGTGTGCGTCGTGCTCACCTTCAGTGATGAACTCACCCGTCGGCAGGGTTCGCTCGACGTCGCTGCGCTGGGTCGTGCGCTTGGTGTCCCGACCCTCGCGGTAACGAGCGGGCGGAGGCACGACCTCGCGGCGCTGCGCGAACTTCTGCCGGATCCGCGAGCATGGGCTCGGCCGGCGCTGCCGCCGCCCGTGGAACCGGCCGAGGTGCGGGCGTGGAGCCAGTCGGTGCTGGCCGCTGCGCGGTACACGCTGCCCGCGCAGGACGAACGCACGCGTCGGATCGACAACGTGCTGCTGCACCCGCTGTGGGGAAGTCTCGTCTTCTTCGCGGTCATGTTCTCGCTCTTCCAGGTGATCTTCACCGTGGCGGCACCGATCCAGGACCAGATCGACGAGTTCTTCGGCTATCTGGGCAGCCAGGCCCAAGAACACATCTCCAACGCGTTGGTCGGCGGATTCATCGCCGATGCCCTGTTCGGTGGGGTGGGCAGCGTGTTGGTCTTCCTGCCGCAGATCGTGTTGCTGTTCGTGATGATCTCGCTGCTCGAGGGCGTGGGCTACATGTCCCGCGCAGCGTTCCTGATGGACCGCGTGATGGCGAAGGCCGGGCTCGAGGGGCGCGCGTTCGTGGCGTTGCTGTCCTCGATGGCCTGTGCGGTGCCCGGAATCATGGCCACCCGGACCCTGCCGTCAGCGCGAGACCGACTGGCGACCATGATGGGCGCCCCCCTGATGACCTGCTCGGCGCGCCTCCCGGTGTACGTGCTGCTCGTCGGGCTGGCGGTCGACCCGAACCTACGCTGGGGGCCGGTCGGCGCGCAGGGCCTGACGATGTTCGGCCTCTACGTCGGTGGCGCACTGGCTGCGATGACCGCGGCCTGGGTCTTCTCCCGGCTCGGCCGCAGCAAGGGACCGCTGTTGCCGTTCTACATGGAGATGCCGCCCTACCGGATCCCCTCCGCTCGGTCGGTCGCGCTCTCGGTGTGGGATGCCTCGAAGACCTTCCTGCGCAAGGTCGGCAAGATCATCCTGGTCGTCACCGTCCTGCTGTGGTTGTTGCTGAACCTGCCGGCTCGTGACAACGCCGAGCTGCGCATGGCCGGCGTGAACACCGCTGACGCCACCGCTGTGTCGGCGTACAAGATCGATCACAGCTACGGCGCGGCCGTCGGCCGGGGCGTCGAACCGGTCTTCGAGCCGCTGGGCTTCGACTGGCGCATCAACGTCGGCGTCGTGGCGTCCCTGTCCGCGCGCGAGGTCTTCGTGGCGACGCTCGGCCAGGTCGCCTCCGCCGAGAAGGCCGAGGCTCCGCAGACCGCGCTGAAGAAGTTGAAGGTGGCCGACGGCCCGCGGGCCGGAGAGCCGCTGTTCACCGGGCCGGTCGTCGCCGCCCTGCTCGTATTCTTCCTGTTCGCGCTGCAATGCACCTCGACGATCGCGGTGATGCGCCGCGAGACCGGGTCCTGGAAATGGCCCGCGATCGCGTTCAGCTACATGTTCGTCCTGGCCTGGGTGATGGCGCTGCTGGCCCGGATCGTCGTCGGGGCGTTGAGCTGACGTGGTCGCCAACCGACAGCCCGGTGACGCGCTTGTCCCGGTGCATCCAGAGGCGGTCACTGGCGACGCGCGCGCCCTGCGCTGGCGGACTCCGGTCGCCGTTCTTGCCTTCGTGGGCGCGGTCGAAGCCGCGCCCGACGATCTTGGCCGGCTGATGACGGACGGAACCCTCGAGTCGCTGAGCGTCGAACCGGATGCCGTGCTGGCCCGGCTCGGTGCGGGACGTGATTGGCGCACGGAGGGACCGCGGTTTCGGACCGCCGTGCAGGCAGCGCTGGGCCGCCCTGATGGATGGACGCCGGGCATCGGAGCGGGCACCGGTGATGACGCACTACGAATGGCGGTCGAGCAGGTCATCGCCGGCGAGGTCGGCGATTACGTTCGCTCGCACGGCGGAGAGATCAGCCTGGTGTCGGTGACCGACGGCCACGTCGAGGTCAATCTGTCCGGTGCGTGCAGTCACTGTCCGGCCTCCGAGATGACCCTCACCCAGCGCGTCGACGTCGCGGTGCGTCGGCTCTACCCCGAGCTGCGTGGACTGCGCGCGGCACCGAACGTCGGGGCCCCGACCGCGGCGCGACGGCTGCTAGGGATGGCCGCTACCCGGGGTCGCTGAAGACGCGACCTGCACCACGGTCGTTCGGTCTGTCGCGGTGCAGGTCCGATCGGACTCAGTGCTGAGGCGACGGGCCTTGGTAAGGGTCCTGCTTCGGGTACTCGTACCCCGGGTCTCGCCAACCCTCCGATGAGGGCGAGGGTGCGCGTGGCGCAGGGTCGTCCGCGGTCGGCACGCTCTTTCGCAGTATCTCGGCCACGTCGACCTTCGCGGTGGTGGACTCCGCCGCCAACGAGTCCGGATCGGTGTCGGACGCTCGCAGGTTTTTCGCCTCGGGCTGCTCGGCGGCCGGGGGCAGGTTGGAGTCGAACCAGCTGGAGGTATCGAGCTTGCTCGCCACGTCCGGTCCGCGGGTGCTCTGTGCCGCCAGCCAGGACGGTGCGTTGTCGGGGTCGTTGCCGGCCAGCTTCGACAGCCCGTCGAGCGCCTTGCTGAACTCGCTGGGCACGATCCACATCTTGTTGGCGTCGCCCTGCGCGATTTTCGGCAGCGTCTGCAGGTACTGATAGGCCAGCAGCGCAGGATCGAGCCGGGCGTCGTGGATGGCGCCGAAGGTGGTCTCGATCGCTTTGGCCTCACCCTGTGCCGCAAGGTACTTCGCGGCGCGCTCACCCTCTGCGCGCAGGATGCGGGACTGACGTTCGGCCTCTGCACCCAGGATCGCGGCCTGCTTCTCACCCTCAGCGGCGAGGATCTGAGACGCCTTGTTGCCCTCCGCGGTCTTGATCGCGGACTCCCGCTGGCCCTCGGCGGTGAGGATCAGCGCGCGCTTGTTGCGGTCCGCGCGCATCTGCTGCTCCATCGCGTCCTGGATGGACGGCGGCGGGTCGATGGCCTTTATCTCGACCCGGGCGACGCGCATTCCCCATGGGCCGGTGGCCTCGTCCAAGACGCCGCGCAGCTTGCTGTTGATCTCGTCCCGGCTGGTGAGCGCCTGCTCCAGGTTCAGCGAACCGATGACGTTACGCAGCGTGGTGATGGTCAGTTGCTCGACGGCTTGGATGTAGTTCTGGATCTCATACGTCGCGGCCCGCGGGTCGGTGACCTGGAAGTAGATGACCGAGTCGACGCCGACGGTGAGGTTGTCGGAGGTGATCACCGGCTGCGGTGGGAAACTCACTACCTGCTCGCGCAGGTCGATGAGCGGCCGCATCCGGTCGACGAACGGGAGCAGCAGCGTCAGACCCGGGCCCTGGGTGCGAATGTAGCGACCGAGCCGTTCGACCACGCCTGCCCGAGCCTGCGGAACGATCCGGACCATCCGGGAAATGACGAACAGGATGACGACTAGGACAACGATCGCCGCGATGACTCCGCCGCTCATGAATTACCTCCGTTGGAGATGTGATTTTCGCTGTGATCGGGAAACCGCATCAGGCCTCGCCTGATTCGAGTGCGGGGTGGGGAACATCCGGAACGACGAGCGCGGTAGCGCCGTTGATGCGAACCACGCGTACCGGCGTGCCGACCTCGATGACCTCGGTGTCGTCGTAGGCGCGGGCCGACCATTCCCCGCCGTTGAGACGGACCCGCCCGTTCTGGGCGTCGACCTGACTGAGCGCGAGCGCCTCCATGCCCACGAGCGCGTCGCTGCCCATCACCGCTGGCCCCGAGGTGATGAGGTGGCGTTGGGCGATCGGTCGGACGCCGACCAGCAACGCGACGGTTGCGAAAATGGCGACCACGATCTGCAGCAGCACCGGAGCGCCGAAGGCCGCGGTAATTGCCGCGGCGCCTGCGCCGCCGGCGAACATGAGCAGCACGAAGGTGACTGTCACCGTTTCGGCAGCAGCCAACGCTCCGGCGGCAATAAGCCAGATCAACCAGTCAGGCACTTGTCCATCCTGGCACCGTTCGCTGTGCGCGCCCACTGCGCCACCCGTGGGCACGCCGCAGGCCGCGCCCTCAGCTCGGCGGCCCGGTGACGAAGTCGATGAGTTCCTCGACCGCGCGCAGCAGCGGCACCTCGACGTCGGCGAAGGAGTTGACGCTCGCGAGAACCCGACGCCACATCTCCCGCGGCTCGGACACGCCGAGCGCGGCACAGATCCCCGACTTCCAGTCGGTTCCACGAGGGATAATCGGCCAGGCGTCGATCCCGAGTGCCGTGGGCTTCACGGCCTGCCACACGTCGACGTAGGGATGGCCGTTGACCAGCACCGAAGCGGAGAAACCGGACCGGCGGACATCATCGGCGATGCGCGTCTCCTTGCTGCCGATGACGAGGTGGTCGACCAACACGCCGACCCGACGGCCAGGACTGGGCGCGAACTCGCGCAGGCGCTCGCCGAGATCGTCGATGCCGCCAAGTGGTTCCACCACGACGCCCTCGATGCGCAGATCGTCGCCCCAGATCCGTTCCACCAGGGCGGCGTCATGGACGCCCTCGACCCAGATGCGGCTGCCCCGAGCGACCCGTGCGCGGGCGCCGGCGACCGCGTAGGAGCCCGACGCCGTTCTGGTCTTCGTCCTGGTCGACGGTGGCGTGCTGGCGGTAGGCCGAACGAGCGTCACCATCGCCCCATCGAGGAGGAAGGACGCGGCCAACATCGGGAAGTCTCGGCGTTTTCCGTGCCGGTCCTCAAGAGTCACCACATCGCGGCGTTCTCCCGCGTCCACCGCTCGCCCCACACCCACCACCGCTCCGCAGAAACGACCGTCCGCGGTCTCCACCACGAGGTCGGCCTCGGCCGGGACCTCAGGGACCTGTCGACGCGGGGAAACGGGCGCGGACAGGACGTCGGGGTAACGGTCGATGCTCACGACTTGGCACGGTACGGGTGGCGGGCGACGAGTTCGGGGAACCACGCCCGGCTCACGGAAGCTCTAATCTCGCAAGCTCTACCCTCTGAAAGCGTGTCCGGACTTCGCAGTGGTGCTCTCGCAGCGTGGGCCCGCGCCTGGTCGGCCGGCGTGGTGAGTCTTGACGACGTGATCGACGCCGCGACCGCGGGCGACGCCCCGCACCTGGTTAGTGGTCTCGTCGGTGCGGACCTCGTTACGCTGCAGGATCTGCTGGTGGCGTGGCGCGCATCTGGAGCGACGATCCGCTGTTCGCTGCCCGACGCGGGCGACGTGCGTGGCCTGCCCGCTCCGGCCGGATTCCGCGCCGCGGCCCTGGACGCCGGCGAAGCGGTCGTGGCCGGCGCGCTGTCGGTGGTACCCGAGGTAATCGACTTCTCCCCCAGCAGCGCACCGCCGGCGGTCATCTGGCGGGTCCACGCGACCGAGCAGGCCCCGCCGGACCACCAGTCCGTGTCCGACGCCCAGTACGACCTCACGACGGCGATCCGGGAATCGGCCAGCGCCCTGGCCGCGGCCGATGTCGGCCGCTGGCGCGACGGGCTGGGAGGCGGTCTGAGTGGGGCACGTCGCGCCGGGGAGAACATCAACCTGCCCGCGAGCTATCCCCCACGTGCAGTCGCGCTACTTGCCCAGTCCGAACGGTTGCAGGCTGTCCTGGACCTGGCCATGGACGATCCCCTGGGCGGTGCGGTCGATCGGTACGGCGCGGACGCCCGCAGCGCGGCCCTGCGACCACTGGCGACGGCGGTGCGTCGGGCCCGCCTCGCGGCCTACAACGCAACGGCGGACTGAGCTCACCTCAGGGGAACATGGTGGAAACACGGCCCACCCAGTCGGCGACCACCATCACGACATGGCTCACACTGCGCGCGACGATGTCGACGAATCCCAGACGACGCGCGGGCGCTGCCGACGCTGCTGGTCTGGGGATCGCGGGACAGCATCGTGCCGGTCGGTCACGGCTACCAGGCGCATGCCGCGATGCCTGGGACCAAGTTCGAGGTGTTCGAAGCGGGCCACTTCCCCTTCCGCAGCCATCCAGAACGGTTCGTAGCCGTTCTGGAGGAGTTCCTCGCCGGGACGCGACCGTCACGCTGGGGGGTCGAGGATCGGCACGACCTGCTGCGCGAGGGCCGACCGGCGGCCGTACGGCGTACCGAGGCACCGGAATATCGGCGGGAATTGCAGTCGGCCAGCGAACGATCGGCGACCTGAGGATCACAGTTGGAGAGCCGCGGCGATCCGGTCGCGCTCGGCGGCGAACCACGTGATCCGCCGGGCGATGATCTCGCCAACCCCTTCGTTCCACATGCGGGCCCAGCCACCGCCACGGTGGACGGCGGCCCATTCCATCGTTGCGTACGAGTCGGTGAAGCGGAGATCAGCCGCGTCGAGCAGAGTCATCACGTCAAAACGGTCACGACCGTAGGCGTCGTAGAGCAGTCTGAGCCGGGCTGCTGCGTCGCAACCTTCGTAGACAGATGGCCGGTCGACCGGGTCACACAAAGGGACCCAATGCATCGCGGTGTTCACCAAGTCGATGGACCGGGTGGTGTGGCCACACAGGTCGAAGTCTATGACGCTGCAGGGCTGTCCGTCCCGGAAGACGGTGTTTTGCGGGGTCAGATCACGTTGGGCGACGAGAACCGATTCGCCCTCGGGAAATCGCGGCGATGGTCGTCCGGGTTCGGGGGGTCGGGCAGGTAGGACGAACCCCTCGCTCGCGTCGTGCAGTTGTCGAAGCAGGCGAGCCACGCCGGGCAGGACCTCATCGCTGGCTGCCCAGGGCTCGACCGGATCGCCGGGTACGTCGCCGGGCATGAAGCTCAGGACGTCGCGTCCCTGCGAGTCGCGCCCGAGCCAGCGCGGTGCCCCAGCGAAACCGGCGCTCTCGAGGAACCGCAGGTGTTCCGCAACCGTGTCGCTGGTGTCCTGATGTGGGCGTCGGACCGTGTCACCGATTCGAACCACGCCAACGGTGACGTCACCCGCCGGCAACGCGATCTCCGGACCGTCGGGGAAGTCGGTCATGACTTCGGTGGGGCGCCTCTGCGGGGCGCGGGGCAGCAGCCAACCGGGCAGTCGATGCCACACAGCCCGAGCTCGCCGAGCAGGAGCGGCGTCGCGCCGGAGGTCTGTTCCTCGATGAGGTCGACAATCGCCGCGACGAAGGCCGGATGGGTCCCCGCGGTGGACGCCCGGGCGAAGGCGAGGCCCAACTCGGCGGCCGTCTGTGCGGCCTCGGTGTCGAGGTCCCATCGCACTTCCACATGATCGGACACGAAACCGGTCGGCGCGACGACCACGGCCGTCGTGCCTGCGGCAGCCAGCATCCGCAGGTGGTCGTTCACGTCAGGCTCCAACCACGGCACCTGGGGCGGTCCAGAGCGGGACTGCCACACGAGGTCGAATTCGGCCCCCGGCCCCCGCACCTGCTCGGCGACGAGGCGGGCGGTCTCACGCTGCTGGCGCTCGTAGAGCCCGTTGGCATCGGGGCCGGAGGCCTCGTTCATCGACGTCGGGATCGAGTGGGAGGTGAACACGAGCCGCGCGGAGTCACGCTGCTCCTTCGGCAGCGTGGCCAGCGCGTCGGCGACCGCGGCCGCGTTGGCCTCGATGAAGCCGGGATGGTCGAAGTAGTGGCGGATCTTCACCAGCTCCGGCGCGCCCGCCCCGCTCACCCGGACGGCCTGCTCGAGGTCCTCACGGTACTGGCGGCAGCCCGAGTACGACGTCGTCGCACTGGTCGTGAACACCAGCGCGCGCCGGACGCCGGCGTCGCGCATCTGACGCACCGCGTCCGCGACGTAGGGCTTCCAGTTCCGGTTGCCCCAGTAGATCGGCAGGTCCAACCCACGGCTCGCGAGGGCGGGTCCGAGCGCGGTGATCAGCGCCCGGTTCTGCTCATTGATCGGGCTGACGCCGTGAAAGTGTTGGTAATGCTCGGCGACCTCGGCGAGGCGTTCGTCGGGGATGCCTCGGCCGCGCGTGACGTTGCGAAGGAACGGCATGACGTCCTCCGGGCCCTCGGGGCCGCCGAAGGACAGCAGCAGCAGTGCGTCGAACTGGACCGTGTCCGCGTCCGGCTCGCTCACTCAGACGCCCATCGCGTGGAAACCGCCGTCGACGTGGACGATCTCGCCGGTGGTAGCCGGGAACCAGTCCGACAGCATCGCCAGCGAGGTGCGGGCGACCGGCTCGGTGTCGCTGTTGTTCCAGCCGAGCGGGGCCCGACCGTCCCAGGCGTCCTCGAACGCCGCGAAGCCGGGGATGCTTTTGGCCGCCATCGTCCGCAGGGGGCCGGCCGAGATCAGGTTGACCCGGATGTTGCGCGGGCCGAGTTCGCGCGCGAGGTAGCGCGATGCGGACTCCAGGCCGGCCTTCGCGACGCCCATCCAGTTGTAGGCCGGCCACGCGAGCGTGGCGTCGAAGGTCATGCCCAAAATCGATCCGCCGGACTCGCCGAACAGCGGGAGGGTGGCGGCCGCTAGTGACTTCAGCGAGAAGGCCGAGACCTGCACGGCCGTAGCGACGTCGGCCCACGGCGTGCCGAGAAAGTCCTCGCCCAACGCCGACGCGGGTGCGAACCCGATCGAATGGACGACACCGTCGAGTCCGTCGACGTGCTCACCCACCCGGTCGGCGAGGGTGGCCAGGTGCTCGTCGTCGGCCACGTCCAACTCCACCACCGCAGGCGGCTCGGGCAGTCGTTTGGCCACGCGTTCGACGAGCGACATCCGGCCGTACCCGGTGAGCACGACCTTGGCGCCCTCCTGCTGCGCGAGCCGTGCGATCGCGAACGCGATGGACGCGTCGGTGATGACACCGGTGATGAGTAGACGCTTACCGTCCAGCAGACCCATATCTTGTCCTTTCCTACAGACCCATGCCGACGCCGCCGTCGACCGGGATGACCGCGCCGGTCACGTACCCCGCTGCCTCGGAGGCGAGGTACAAAGCCGCGGCCGCGATCTCCTCGACCGTGCCATACCGCTTGAGCGGCACGTTCTCGAGGACCTCGGCGCGCCGTGCTTCGGTCATCGCCGCCGTCATGTCGGTGTCAATGAATCCGGGGGCGATGAGATTGGCGGTGATTGAGCGGCTGCCGAGTTCGCGCGAGATCGACCGGGCCAGGCCGAGCAGGCCGGCCTTGCTCGCCGCGTAGTTGGCCTGGCCGGGGGACCCGACGAAACCGACAACGGAGGAGATGAAGATCAGCCGTCCGTGCCGCGCCCTGATCATGCCCTTGGCCGCGCGTTTGGCGACCCGGTATGCGCCGGTCAGGTTCGCGTCCACCACCTGCGCGAAGGAGTCTTCGCTCATCCGCAGCAGCAGGGTGTCATCGGTCATCCCGGCGTTGGACACCAGGATCTCCACCGGGCCGAGTTCGGCCTCGACCGCGTCGAAGGCCGCGTCGACCTGTTCGGTGGAGGTCACATCGCATTCGACGCCGAACAGACCGTCCGGTGCACCGCTGCCGCGATGGGTCACCGCCACGCGGTCGCCGTTGGCCGCGAATGCCCGCGCGATCGCCAGGCCGATGCCGCGGTTCCCGCCCGTGACGAGCACGGTTCGTCCGCCGTCGTGTTGAGTCACGCTTGTCGACGCTATCGGATCGGGGTTCGTACTCGCCGCAGCACATCACGTTCGCGTACGGTCGCTGTGTGCGCGCGATTCAGATCACCGAGTTCGGTGGACCCGAGACCCTTGTCGTCCGAGAGCTGCCCAGCCCCGAGACGGGGCCCGGTGAGCAGGTCCTCGACGTCCTCGCCGCCGGCGTCAACTACGCCGACACCCATCAGACCGAGGACTCCTACCTGGCCAAGCAGACGCTGCCGCTGATCCCGGGTTCCGAGGTCGTCGTGCGGGGCCAGGCCGGTCGTCTGCTCGGCCTGATCGGCGGTGGTGGTTACGCCACCCAGGTGGCGGTCGACCCGCAGAATCTGTTCCCGATCCCGGATGGCGTCAGCGACGGGCAGGCCCTCACCACCCTCGTGCAGGGTGCGACGGCGTGGCACCTGCTGCGCACGAGTGCACACCTGGCTGCCGGTGAGACGGTGGTCGTGCACGCCGGTGCCGGTGGCGTCGGCACGTTGGCGATCCAACTGGCGAAAAGATGGGGGGCCGGGCGGGTCATCGCCACGGCCTCGAGCGATCAGAAACGGCAGTTGACCCTGGATCTCGGTGCGGACGTCGCGGTCGATTCCCGCACCGAAGACCTCACTGCTGCCTTGCGCGACGCAAACAACGGTCGCGGTGTGGATGTCGTGCTCGAGATGACCGGCGGCACGGTGTTCGACCAGAGCCTGTCCGCGCTCGCCCCGCTCGGCCGTCTGGCCGTGTTCGGGATGGCCGGCCGCATGCCGCCCAAGCCGGTCGACCCCGGTCGCCTGATGAGCCGCAGCACGGCCGTCATCGGGTTCTGGCTCATGCACGTGGTTCAGCGCCCGCATCTGCTGGCCGAGGCGGTCACCGACCTGCTGCAACTCATCGACGACGGGTCGGTGCGCCCGGTGCTGGGAGATACCTACTCCCTCGAAGGTGCCGCGGATGCACACCGAGCCCTGCTCGATCGCAGTTCGGTCGGCAAGCTCGTGATCGATCCGCGCCGCTGAGTCAGTCTGCGGTCGCCCTCAAACCAGTCGCCCCGACCAGAGCATCGACGTGCCCGCGGTCAGGAAGAGCAGCAGTACCCCGACCAGCAGATAGCGGTAGCTGATGTCCTGCTTCTTCGTGGTGTAGCCGATCTGCGAGCCGATGTTGGAGTACACGTCGCGCAGTTCGGACTCCGAACGGGCAAGGTTGAACGAACCCCCCGTCTCGACGGCGATCCGCCGCAGCGTCGCGTCGTCTGCGGGTACCGACACGGTTTGGCCACCGCTGGTCACCGTGCCGGTCGGAGTGCCGAACGCGATGGTGGAGACCTGCACGCCCGCCTTCTTCGCCGCGGCGATGGCGTCGCTCACGCTCCGACCGATCGTGTTGGTGCCGTCGCTGAGCAGAACGATCTTGCGCGGCGGCAGCTTTGATCCTTTGGCGATCCGAGACTTGGTATAGATGTCGATCGCGCGTAGCGCGCCGAAGATGGCCTCGCCGATCGCGGTGTAGTTCTGCAGACGCAGCGAGTCGATGCCTCGTTTCACCTGCTCGCGGTCCACCGTGGGGGCCACGATCACGTCGGCGGTGCGGGCGAAGCTAAGCAGGCCGAGGTTGATCGAACTCGGCAACTTGTCGGCAAAGTTCTTACCGGCCGACTTCGCGGCGCCGATGCGTGAGGGCAGCACGTCGGTGGCCTTCATCGACAGTGACACATCGATGTCGAGCATCACGGTGGCGTTGTTGCGGGGCACCTTGACCTTCGTCGCAGGCTTGGCCACTCCGAAGGACAGCGTGGCGAGCGAGGCGATGAGCAGCGCGAAGGTGACGTGTCGTCGCCAGCCAGGACGTTTGGGCGCGATACTTCCGAGCAGTTCGACGTTGCTGAACCGGGCGACGAATCGCTCGCGGCGTAGTTGCAGGATCACGTAGACGCCGATAAGGGCGGCGACGGGAATCAGCAGGAGCAACCAGCCCGGCGAGATGAAATCGAAGGACATCAGCGGACCCCCGCCCCGACGGCACCCACCACGAACTGGCGGCGCGCGATCACGAAACGCACGACGTCGGCAAGCCAGTCCCGATCGGTGCGTAGTTGCAGGTGGGCAGCGCCGGCGTGGCGCAGCGAGGCGGCGATCCGCTCACGCTGGGCGAGCGCAGCAGCGGCGTACTGAGCCCGGACCTTCGAGTCCGAGGTCTGCACCTCGAGCTGACGTCCGGTCTCGGTGTCGACGAAAGTGACCAGCCCAGCGGCCGGGAGTTCGAGCTCCCGCGGGTCGAGTACCTCGACTCCGAGCAACTGGTGCCGAGCCGACAGCGCCCGCAGCGCCCGTTCCCACGCGATCGGTTTGCCTGGCTCGACGGCTGCGCCAGCGCCCTCCATGAAGTCGGAGATGACCGCGACCAACCCGCGCCGACGCTGCGGGCGACGCAACTGCTCGAGCATGCGGGCCAGGTCGTTCGGACCCGCCCCGGTCGACCGGGGCGTCTGCGCGATCCGACGGGTGAGATGCCGGCCGTGCGCCCGCCCACTGAGCGCGGGGATGACGTAGCTCTGCTCGCCGTTGGCGACGATTGCGCCCACCCGGTTGCCACCGCGGACGGTCAGGTGGGTGATTGCCGTGATCGCGGCAAGGACCAGCTCACGCTTCTCGGTCAGCGCGGTGCCGAAATCCATGCTCGCCGACAGGTCGACCACGAGCCAGGTCTCGAGTTCGCGATCGGCCACGGTCTGGCGGATGTGCGGCGACATCGTCCTGGCCGTCACCGGCCAATCCATGCGTCGCACGTCGTCGCCGACGGCGTAGGGCCTCGACTCCCCCGCCTCGCTGCCGGGACCGGGGACGAGACCGAGGTAGTTGCCCTGTAACAGTCCGTCGAGCTTGTTGCGCACCACCAGCTCGAGACGGCGCAGCAGTGCGTCCGCCCCGTGTAGGTCGAGGCTCGGGCCGTGGTCGGTGGCCGGCGACGCGACCTTCGACGCGGCCGGCCCGGCAGGTCGAGCCGTCACGCCGAGCGCTCACCCCACTGCGCTGTCTGCGGCGGCGCTGCGGTGCCGAACACGAGCGGCTGACCGCCCTGCGGCCCCGGTGCGCCCGGTCGGGGCGGGCTCATGTCCGGCTGCCCGGACCGCTGACGGGAAGCAACCTGCGGCAGCGGTACGGCCTGCAGCACGCGGCGCACCGCGTGCGCGGCCGGCACCCCGTCGGCGATGGCGTCGTAGCTGAGCACCAAGCGGTGGGCGAGTACGTCTACGGCGATGTCGAGCACGTCCTGCGGGAGCACGTAGTCCCGACCCCGGGTCAGGGCCATCGCCCGGCCGGCGGCGATGAGACCGAGGCTTGCGCGCGGGCTGGCGCCGTAGGAGACCCACTGATGCACGTCGTTGAGCCCGAGCTGCTGCGGTGCACGGGTACCCAGGACGAGTCGAACGACGTAGTCGACGATTGCGTGGTGGACGAAAACCCGGCTCGAGGTGGCCTGCAGACGTTGCAATTCGTCGGTGCTCAGCACCGCGTTGGCGACCGGCGGGGCCGAGCCCATCCGGTAGATGATCTCGCGCTCCTCGGCCGCGGTGGGGTAATCGACGGAGATCTTCATCAAGAAGCGGTCACGCTGCGCCTCGGGTAGCGGATAAACGCCTTCGGACTCGATCGGGTTCTGCGTCGCGAGCACGAGGAAGGGCGCCGGCACGTCGAAGCGCTTCCCACCGATCGTGACGTGCCGCTCGGCCATGACCTCGAGCAGAGCTGACTGCACCTTGGCCGGCGCCCGGTTGATCTCGTCGGCGAGAACGAAGTTCGCCATGATCGGGCCGAGTTCGGTGTCAAAGGCCTCCGCGCCAGGGCGGTAGATGCGCGTGCCGACGATGTCGGACGGAACGAGGTCCGGGGTGAACTGCAGGCGGGAGAACGAGCCGGACACCGTCCGCGCCAACGTCTCGACGGCAAGAGTCTTCGCCACCCCGGGCACACCCTCGAGCAGGCAGTGACCCTGAGCGAGCAGGCTTACGACCAGCCGTTCGACCATCCGTTCCTGACCGACGATCACACGCTTGACCTCGAACATCACGCGCTCCAACGCGGATGCGTCCGCCGCTGGCGTTTGGATCTGGTCGGACTCGCTCACGTGTTCTCCTCGTGCGGTGGGCAGACTCGGATCACGGTACGTGACGCGCGCTGTACGGTTCCTGGGTGTTGCTGGGCGCCGGTGGTGAGTCCGACACGCCGCGCTGCTCGGCAAAGGGCTGCCGGTCCGACGCCACCGTCGACCTCCGTTGGCGCAACCCGGCCCTGCACGACGCGGCACGCGTGAAGCACTGGTTGGCCTGCGATGCCCATGCCGACTCGTTGGCCGACTTCCTCAGCCGGCGAAGTTTCCTGCTCGACCGTGGACCGCTGCCCGCCACTGACCGCTGAGCACCGACGGCTCAGCCGCCGATCGCCGACATCGAGCGGGCGGGCTGGACGAAGCCGACCGTGTTGATGCCGTGGCCGGCCTGCTTGCCCCGGACCGCGACCCGGATGATCTCGGCCAGCTCATCATCGCTCGCCCCGGCTCGCAAGGGGCCCCGCAGATCAGTCTCGGCCTGCGCGAACAGGCAGGTACGCAACTGCCCGTCTGCCGTCAGCCGGAGCCGGTCGCAGTCCCGGCAGAACGGGCGGGTGACGGACGCGATGATGCCCAGTGACCCGACCGGCTCGAACCAGTCGGCTCGGTCCGGGCCGTCAGTGACCTCGAACTCCTCGGCGGGCGCGTTGCCGCGCACACCGACCGGTCGCACCGTGTACTCCTTGCCGAGGATCTCGAGGATCTCCTCGGCGGTGACCATCTCGTCGCGGGACCAGGTGTGATCGGCGTCCAACGGCATGTGCTCGATGAAGCGCAACCGGTAGCCGTGCTGCAACGACCAGGCGAGCAGTTCGGGAGCCTCATGCAGGTTGCTTCCGCGCACCAACACAGAGTTGATCTTGATCGGCTGAAGGCCGGCACTCGACGCCGCCGCGATGCCGCTCAGCACAGCGGAGAGGCGGTCCCGACGGGTCAATTCGGCGAAACGCGCTCGGTCCAGCGTGTCCAGGGAGACGTTGATGCGCTCCAGGCCGGCTTCGGCCAGCGTGGCGGCGTGCCGCTCGAGGGTCACGCCGTTGGTGGTCAGCGATAGCGCGGGCCGGGGGTCCAGTGCGGACAACCGGGCGATGACGTCCGGCAGCGTGGGGTGGACGAGCGGTTCGCCGCCGGTGAGCCGGATGCTCCGCACGCCGAGTTCGCCGAACAAACGGGCCAGCCGCACGAATTCGTCATCGGTGAGCCGTTGCGCCTTGGTCAGCCAGTCCAGTCCCTCGGCCGGCATGCAGTAGGTGCAGCGCAGCGAGCACAGGTCGGTGAGCGAGATCCGAAGGTCGCGCGCGACTCGGCCGAACTGGTCGACCAGTTCGCCACGCACTGGCTGCGCGACATCCTCTGCGCCCGGCTCGGAGTTCATGATCCCCACGCTACGCGTCACGATGAGGAAGGCGCTCGTCGACGATGTCGACTCAGGTGAGCGGACGGGTCGTGAAGGAAATCGATCCGGGGCTGTACATGGAGCTCTCCACGATCTGCTCCCCGCTGTTCGGCGCCTGGATGATCTGGCCGTTTCCGCTGTAGATCGCCACGTGGTGAATGCTCCCCACCGAGCCGTCGTCACTGTAGAAGAGCAGATCACCGGGCAGAAGTTGGCTGATCGACGGATGGAAGCTGCCGGCCTGGGAGTACTGGGTGGCCGCATAGTGGTCCCAGCCGCGATGCCACGCGTACATCGCCAGACCCGAGCAGTCGAAGCCGGATACGTAGCAGTCGTACGGGGCACCGGCGGATGGGACGCAGAAACCCTGCGACGGGCCGTTCGCTCCCCCTCCACCCCAGGCGTAGATCACGCCGATCTGGCTCCGGGCGCGAGCAACCGCCTTGCGGCCCTTTGCCGCCGTCCAGCCGCCGGCACTCGGCGCGGGCGGATTGTTCGTCGACGGCTCCGGGTTGTAGGACTGACCGCTGCCAGAATGGCCGCCGCCGTTGCCGCTTCCGCTGTTGCCGCCGCCGGCATTCTGGCGCGCCCGATCGCGGGCAGCCTGGGCGGCCTGGGCAGCCTGGGCGGCTTGGGCGGCCAGAAACTTCTCGTGTTGGATCTCGGCCAGCCGAATGCGCTCCTGCCGCGCCTTTTCCCGCGCGATCGCCGCGAGTCGCGCCTGCTCGACCTGGTAGGCGATGTAGCGTTGTCGCTGTCCCTGCAGCGTCGCGAGCTGTGACGCCGCGCTATCGAGTTGGTTCTGGGTCTGCGTCATGGAAGCCTGGATCGAGGCCGACTGGTTCTGCTGGGCGTTGTACGCCTGGGCCGCCTGCCGTTGGGCGACCAACGCGTCCGACTTTTTCTGTTTCGCGAGATCTGCAGCTTTCCGAGCCTTGGTTCCTGCGTTGAGCTGAACGACCTGGGCCTGTTGGAAACGTCCGATCGCGCCGGACTTGTTCTCGATCGCGTACTGCTCGAAGCTCGTCTCCTCGAGCAGGGAACTCGGGTTCGATGCGCTGAGCAGGGTGCCGGTCATGCCCGCCGGGCGACCGTCGATGTAGACCGCCTGGACGTAGCGGGCGAAACCGGTTCGGGCGTCGGTTGTGGTCTTTATCGAGTTCTGGTAGATCGCATCGGCCTGCTGCTTGGCCGCGTCGGCCTTGCGGGACTCGTCGAAGGCGTAGGCGACCTTCTGCTCAGCAAGATCGACATTGGCCTGCAACTGCTGCAGGCGGGCCTCGGATCGGGCCAGCTCCCCACCGAGCTGTCCGATCTGCGCGGCAAGTGCGTCCTTCTGCGTCGAAGCCGACTGGAGTTGCCCGTCGCTCGGGTTGGGTGGCGGCGTCGGCGCGGCTTGCGCATTGTGCCCGACGGCGAACAGAAGGCTCAGCGCGACCGCGGCGGCGGTGACGAGACTGCCTGCCCGCCGGGCATCGACACGGTTAACCAGCACAGCAATTCTCTCCGCTCGACGAACCGAACACGGCGCCCCCGTTCGGACTCAGCCGCCCCAGACTGCCACTTCATTCACATGCGCGCCAGGGGAAACTCTGGAAACACCAGCACCAAGAGTCACAAAAGGTACGAATATTGCCACGCTCGAGCCCGTCAGTGGAGCAACGCGCGCTCGGGTTCCATGTCGTCATCGGCGATCTGCGGGGCGCGCGGGGCGTCCTCGGGGACGCAATCTGTGCGAGTGAGGCGCTCGCGCCGCCAGGCTTCCCACCGGTTGAGCGCGAGATGCACGCCGATGGCGTAGGCGATGCCCGGGATGATGTCCAGGACGTAATGCTCGCCGCAATAGACGAGCGTGAAGCCCATGGCGATGGGGTAGGCGAGGGCCAACCACCGCCATCTGGTCCGAAGCTGGCTGATCGCCACGATCGCCACCAGCATGGCGAAGGCGGTGTGCAGGGACGGCATCGCGGCGACCGGGTTGGCGCCACCGCTCTGCGCCCGCTCCAGCGCCTCATTGACGTCACCGAGGTTCAGGGAGATCCAGCCACGCGCCGACAACCGCGCGATCGGCTCGGTGAGGCCGTTCTTGGCCGCGTACCAGGGCGGCGCCTCCGGGAATAGGCAGTACGTGATCAGCCCGGCCACGGAGAGCACGACGACGCGGGAGATGTAGCGCAGCCACACCGCCCGATCCCGCAGCCAGAGGATTGCCGCCAGGAGCGGCGTCGCCACGAAGTGGGAGGTGTACACCAGCGTGCAGGCGACGTCGTACCAGTGGATCTGGGTTGGGCTGTACAGATGATGTTGGAGCCACAGCGTCGGTTCGGTACCCCCGAACAGCCATCGTTCGGCGTCGAGGACGTCCTGCTCGTGCAGGGGTAGCCCGATGGTGTCGGCGACGCTGCGTGTGCGGTCGTAGAGAAGCAGAACCGCAGTGAACGGCAGCCAGTCGAGCAAGACGCGTCCGGACCGGCGCCAACCATGACCCACGCTCGTGAGCACCAGTCCGACGATGATCGTGACGGCCAGCGGCGTCCGGTCCGTCGGGATGCCGTCGACGAACACCGACCAGGCCACCACCGTCAGAAACACCGCGTACGCCGCCAGCCGCACCCGCGTCCAACCGACCGCGTGGATGGGCCGCAGCATCGCGCCGTAGACCGTGGTGAACGCGGTCGCGCGGGTGCCGCGTGGGGTTCCGCGGTTGGCCGTGACGAGATCCCCCCCCGGCTCGGCCTCCACGGCGGGCAGTTTACGTTCACGATGGCCCGACTGGTGGCGCTTCACTCGGCATCCTCTTGGGCTTGCGTGATATCTTGACGTCAAGATACTTTGGCTCAATCAGATTTTCGACACGAACAGGAGCAGCCGTGCCGGCAGAGAGCAAGAACAGCTTCGGGTCCCGCGCAACGTTGTCGGTCGGTGACGATCGACTTGACTACTTCCGCCTCGACGCGGTGGATGGCTACGAGAAACTGCCATTCAGCCTGAAGATCTTGCTCGAGAACCTGCTCCGCAACGAGGACGGGAAGAACATCCCGGCCGAGCAGATCGAGGCCATCGGCAAGTGGGATCCGAACGCCGAACCGGATACCGAGATCCAGTTCACCCCCGCGCGTGTCGTCATGCAGGACTTCACCGGCGTGCCCGCGGTGGTCGACCTGGCCACCATGCGCGAGGCGGTCGTCGCCCTGGGCGGCGACGCCACCAAGATCAATCCGCTGGCCCCGGCCGAACTGGTCATCGACCACTCGGTCATCGCCGACCTGTTCGGTACTCCTGACTCCTTCCAGCGCAACGTGGAACTCGAGTACGAGCGCAATATCGAGCGTTACCAGTTCCTTCGCTGGGGTCAGGGCGCCTTCAACGAGTTCAAGGTCGTCCCGCCGGGAACCGGCATCGTCCATCAGGTCAACATCGAGTACCTGGCCCGTGTGGTGTTCAGCCGCAACGGACTGGCCTACCCCGACACCCTGGTCGGCACCGACTCGCACACCACCATGGTCAACGGGCTCGGCGTGCTGGGGTGGGGGGTCGGTGGTATCGAGGCCGAGGCCGCGATGCTCGGCCAGCCGGTGAGCATGCTCATCCCCCGCGTCGTCGGCTTCAAGCTCGAGGGCGAACTGCCTGACGGGTCGACGGCCACCGACCTCGTGCTGACCATCACCGAGATGCTGCGTAAGCACGGCGTGGTCGGCAAGTTCGTCGAGTTCTACGGGCCCGGCGTCGGCGCGGTGCCGCTGGCGAACCGCGCCACGATCGGCAACATGAGCCCCGAGTACGGCTCGACGTGCGCGATCTTCCCGATCGACGACGAGACATTGCGCTACCTGAAGTTCACCGGTCGCAAGGCCCAGCAGATCGCGCTCGTCGAGGCCTACGCCAAGGAGAACGGTCTCTGGCACGACGCGTCCGTCGAGCCGAACTTCAGCGAGACGCTCGCGCTGGACCTTTCGACGGTCGAGCCGTCACTCGCCGGCCCGAAACGTCCCCAAGACCGCGTCCCGCTCAAGGAGGCCAAGGAGTGCTTCCGGCAGTCCTTGGTGTCCTACGTGGACGGCGATTTCGCTATCGACAAGGGACGTGCCGACCAGGCCTCGCGTGCGTCGTTCCCGGCCAGCGACGCCCCCGCAGTGTCCAGCGGTCAGGACGAGAACGATCAGCCGCACGACCACGATCACTCCCCGGTGGAGGGCCGCCCCTCGACGCCGACGCACGTGACGCTTGCTGACGGGACCGAGTTCGACGTCGACCACGGCGCCGTCGTCATCGCGGCGATCACCTCCTGCACGAATACGTCGAACCCGTCGGTGATGATCGGTGCGGCCCTGCTGGCGAAGAAGGCGGTGGAGAAGGGGCTCACCCGCAAGCCGTGGGTGAAGACGTCCCTGGCTCCCGGCTCGAAGGTCGTCACCGACTACTACGACCGCGCCGGCCTCACGCCGTATCTCGACAAGCTCGGTTTCAACCTTGTCGGGTATGGCTGCACGACCTGCATCGGCAACTCCGGACCGATCATCGAAGAGGTCTCGGCCGCCGTGAACGAGTCCGACCTCGCGGTCACCGCGGTGCTGTCGGGTAACCGCAACTTCGAGGGCCGGATCAACCCGGACGTGAAGATGAACTATCTGGCCTCTCCGCCGCTGGTCGTCGCGTACGCCCTGGCCGGGTCGATGGACGTCGACCTGATCAATGACCCGATCGGCACCGCCGAGGACGGGACCGACGTCTATCTGCACGACCTCTGGCCCACACCGCAGGAGATCCAGGAGACCATCGACTCGGCGATCGCCAGTGAGATGTACGCCAAGGACTACGCCGATGTGTTCGCCGGTGATGAGAAGTGGCAGGGGTTGTCCACGCCGGAGGGCGACACCTTCGAGTGGGACGAGAAATCCACCTACGTCCGCAAGCCGCCTTACTTCGAGGGGATGAGCGCCGAACCCGCACCGGTGACCGATATCCAGGGCGCGCGCGTCCTGCTCAAGCTCGGCGACTCGGTCACCACCGACCACATCAGCCCGGCCAGCTCGATCAAGGAAGACTCCCCTGCCGGAAAGTACCTCGCCGAGCACGGTGTGGCTCGGCGAGACTTCAACTCTTACGGCTCGCGGCGCGGAAACCACGAGGTGATGATCCGAGGGACCTTCGCCAACATCCGGTTGCGCAACCAGATCGCACCGGACACCGAGGGCGGCTTCACCCGCGACTTCACCAAGGACGAGGCGCCGGTGACCACCGTGTACGAGGCCTCGGAGGCCTACGCTGCTGCCGGGACGCCGCTGGTGGTGCTGGCGGGCAAGGAGTACGGCTCCGGATCCTCACGGGACTGGGCGGCCAAGGGCACCACTTTGCTCGGAGTGCGCGCCGTGATCGCCGAGTCCTATGAGCGAATCCACCGCTCGAACCTGATCGGGATGGGCGTCCTGCCGCTGCAGTTCCCCGACGGTGAGTCGTCGGACTCGCTCGGCCTGACCGGCGAGGAGACCTTCGACATCACCGGTGTCACCGCACTCAACGACGGGAGCACGCCGCGCACCGTGCGGGTCAAGGCCGGCGATGTCGAATTCGAGGCTCGGCTACGCATCGATACGCCAGGTGAAGCCGAGTACTACAAACACGGCGGCATCCTGCAATACGTCCTGCGCTCCCTGCTCTGAGGCTGGGCACGCCCCCTTGGCGTGCGTCCCCCAGGCGACTATGGTTCCTCTCAGCGAATTAGTTCATGCAACGAACAAACTCTCTGAGGAGCCAGTGACATGCCGGCGAACCACGACGACCACTTCAGTTTCGGCCTCTGGACGGTGGGCTGGCGTGCTAACGACCAGTTCGGCGAGCCGACCCGTCCAGCGCTCGACCCGGTCGAATCTGTGCACCGATTAGCCGAACTCGGGGCGTGGGGCGTCACCTTCCACGACGACGACCTCATCCCGTTCGGTACTCCTGACGACGAGCGCGAGCGTCTGATCGCCCGGTTCCGGGATGCCTTGAGCGAGACCGGCACGATGGTTCCGATGATGACGACGAATCTGTTCTCCCAGCCGGTGTTCAAGGACGGCGGCTTCACCAGTAACGATCGCTCGGTGCGTCGCTTCGCCCTGCGCAAGGTGGCCCGCAACCTCGACCTGGCCGCCGAACTGGGCGCCCAGACCTACGTCTTCTGGGGCGGTCGCGAAGGCGCCGAGTACGACGGGGTGAAGGACGTCCGCGCCGCGCTGGATCGCTACCGCGAGGGCATCGACACGCTCGCTCAGTACTGCATCGACCAGGGCTATGACATCCGGTTCGCGATCGAGCCGAAGCCCAACGAGCCACGCGGCGACATCCTGCTACCCACGCTCGGTCACGCGTTGGCCTTCATCGCCGAACTCGAGCACCGCGACATGGTCGGGGTCAACCCCGAGGTCGGTCACGAGCAGATGGCAGGTCTGAACTACACCTCCGGAATCGCCCAGGCCCTGTGGGCGGGCAAGCTGTTCCACATCGACCTGAACGGCCAGCGAAGCATCAAGTACGACCAGGATCTGGTCTTCGGCCACGGCGACCTGATCAGCGCCTTCTTCACCGTCGACCTGCTGGAGAACGGCGCACCGGGCGGGGGCCCGACCTACACCGGCCCACGACACTTCGACTACAAGCCCTCGCGGACCGAGGACATCAACGGGGTGTGGGACAGCGCTGCCGCGAACATGAGCACCTATCGCCTGCTCAAGGAACGGGCGGCGGCCTACCGCGCCGACCCCGAGGTTCAGCAGGCCTTCCAGGACGCTGGAGTGACAGCGTTGTCGGAGTCGACGCTGGGTGCTGACGAGTCGTTTGCTGACCTGCTGGCCGACCGCAAGGCCTTCGAGGACTACGACGCCGACGCCGCCGGCGAGCGTGGGTACGGCTTCGTCAAGCTCAACCAGTTGGCCATCGAGCATCTGATGGGTGCGCGCTGACCGTCCCGCCGGCATCGGGGCGCCAGCACCGGATCGTCCACGGCGACTACACCGCCACGATCGCCTCCGTGGGCACTTCGTTGCGGGAGCTGACCTACCGGGGACGAGACCTCGTCCGCTCGTACGCGGCGGACGAGGTGCGGCCACGCTTCCGGGGCGCAGTACTCGCTCCGTGGCCCAACCGCGTCCCCGACGGCCGGTGGAGCTGGCAGGGGCGGCCGCTGCAGTTGCCGCTCACCGAACCAGAGGCCGCGAGCGCGCTGCACGGACTGGTGTGCTGGCTCGACTGGTCGGTGGTTCAGGCGTCGGAGGACTCGGTGACCCTGGCGGTCGCGCTGACGCCACAGCCGGGCTATCCGTTCGCGCTCGACCTGGCGATGACGTGGCGGCTGTCCGGGCGCGGGTTGGACGCGAGTCTGCGGGTCGTCAATACGGGGACGGTGCCGGCCCCGTTCGGGTGCGGGGTCCATCCCTACCTCGTCGCGGGGTCGGGTGAGTGCGTCGATGACTGGATGCTGCATTTGCCGGCGGACCGATGGCTGCCGGTGGACAGCCAGCTGCGGGTGAGCGGCCCGGTTGAGCCGCTGCCGCGTCGCGTCTCGTTCACGACTGCGCGCCGCGTGGGCGACGTCGAGATCGACAACGCATACTCCGGCTGCGCCTTCCGCGACGGCTGGTGTGAGGTGAGCGTGACCGACCGCCACGGGTGGGGCAGCGTCATCGGGTTCGGGGAGCAGACGCCGTGGGTCCAGGTACACACGTCAGACCGGGCTGACGAACCCGATCACCACCGCCGGGCCCTGGCCGTCGAACCGATGACCTGCCCGCCGGAGGCGCTCGCGTCCGGGACCGATCTGGTCGTCCTCGAGCCGGGCGAGCCGTTCACGGTGCCCTGGCGCATCGCTCAGACCGGGTAGACGAACCGCTGCAGGAAATCGTTGCGTAGGCGACGCTCCGGATCCCAGCGCTGGGCCAAGTCGGCGAACTCCCGCAGCCGCGGGTAGTGCCCCCGGACCTCTTCCGGGGTCGCCGTAAACACCTTCGCCCAGTGCGGCCGTGCATCGAAGGGAGCCAGCGCGGCTTCGACCCGGCGCACCGCGTCGAGCACCAGCGCGTCGTCGTCGACCCAGGTGAAGTGCAGGGCCACACTTGCGCGGTCGCGGAAGGGACTCAGCCACAGGTCGTCGGCTGCCACGGCGCGGATCTCGCTCACGAGCAGGGCCGGGCCGAGATCGAGTGCGGCGACCGCGGCGATCGCGTCCGCGCCGTCGAGGCGAGCGACGAAGAACTCCGACTGTTGCTCCTGGCCACTGCTCGGCGTGAACTCGAGCCGGAAGTGCGGTAACCGGTGATGCCACGGTCCGGGCGCCCCCAGCTGGGCGCTCGCGGTCGCCGCATCGGCTCCGGCGATCGGGTGCTGGGCGACCGTCGCGCGGCGCGCGCCCCACCGCGCGGCGTCCACCGGATCAGTCCCGGTCAGCGACTTGATCCACACCTGGTCGACCCGGCCGGGTGTGCGCCAGTCGGTGAACAAGCTGACGCTGTACCCGCTCGCCAGGACTGCGTCCAGGTCGGCGAGAACGGCATCCAGCCCGGCGTCGAGCCAGACGTCCTGGCGCAGGTCGAAGGTGGGACGTATCGCCAGTCGAAGCCTGGTGGCGATACCCAGCGCGCCGAGCGCCAGGACAGCGCCGCCGAAGTCGGCGTCGCCGGCGACTGAGGTGACGAGTTCACCGTCGCCGCGCACGACATCGGCCCCGACCACCGCGGTCGCCAGGCAGCGGTTGTCGACGCCTGATCCGTGGGTCCCGGTCGCGCACGCACCCGCGACCGAGATATGTGGCAGGGACCCCAGGTTGTCCAGCGCCCACCCCCGACCGTGCAGGACCTCCGCGAGTTCGCCGTAACGAACCCCGGCCGGGATGTCGACCACCCGCGTCTGCTCGTCGATCTCGATGGCGTGGTCCAGCGCGTCGACAGTGACCAGGTCGCCGTCGGTGTCGGCTATCCGATTGAACGAGTGCGCGGTGCCGAGCGGGCGTAGCCGCGGTGTTCGGACGACCAGGTCCTGCAACTCGTCCATCGTCGTGGGTCGGTGCAGCCGCTGCGCACCGAAGGTGATGTTGCCGGCCCAGTTGCGCAGCCGCATGTCACTGGTCATGACCGACGCTCGACGGTGAGCTCGCGGGCGGCTGCGTACTGCTCACGGATACCGGGGTCCGGGTCCGCCTCGTAGGTGCGGACAGTCGACGCGCTCCAGGACGGCGGCTCGATGGCCCCGGACAGGGCCCACGCCGCTTGCCGGGCGGCGCCCGCCGCCACGTACTCCCCCGGCTCAGGCACCACCACCGGCGCCCCCAGGACCGCAGGTGCGATGCGGCGCACCGCCTCCGAACGGGCGGCGCCACCGATCAGCAGCAGCCGACGCACCTCGACGCCCTCCCCGCGCAGCGCGTCCAGACCGTCGGCCAGGCCGCAGAGCAGGCCCTCGACGGCGGCGCGGGCCAAATGCTCCCGGGTCGTGTTGCGCAGTTGCATTCCGTGCAGGGCGCCGGTGGCGTGCGGCTTGTTGGGAGTCCGTTCGCCCTCGAGATAGGGCACGAGCACCAGTCCGTCGGCACCGGCCGGGGCCGCGAGGGCGAGCGCGGCCAACTCATCCAAGGACACGCCCAGCAACGCCGCGGCGGAATCCAGGACCCGGGCGGCGTTGAGCGTGCAGACAAGTGGCAGGAAGTTTCCGCTGGCATCGCAGAAGCCGGCCACGAACCCGGTCGGGTCGGCGGTGGGATGAGGACTCACGGCACTGACAACTCCGGAGGTGCCCAGCGAGACGACGACGTCGCCGGGCCGGGCCCCGAGCCCGAGGGCGGCGGCCGCGTTGTCCCCGGTCCCGGCTCCGAGGACGAGCCCGTCGCTCGTCGTGCCCGGAGAAGCGCCCGGTGCGAGTAATTCGGGCAGGACCGGCAGGTGCCCGAGCGAGCGCAACAGCAGATCGGGCACGTACGCACTGTCGCGCGGCGACCAGTAGCCGGTGCCGCTCGCGTCCCCGCGATCAGTCGTGAGCTCGCAAATGCCTGTGCCGCGCAGTTCACCGGTCAGCCAATCGTGCGGAAGACACACGGCGGCGGTCCGGGCGGCGTGCTCGGGTTCATGCTCGGCCAGCCAGCGCAGCTTGGTGACGGTGAACGAGGGCAGGGGTATCGACCCGGTCGTCTCGGCCCACGCCGCGGCGCCGCCGGGTAATTCGTCGATAAGCGACGCCGCCTGGACTGCTGATCGGGTGTCGTTCCACAACAGAGCCGGCCGTACGACCGTTGCGTCCTGGTCCAGGCAGACCATGCCGTGCTGCTGCGCGGCGACCGCGATCGCCGCGACGTCGTCGAGACCGCCCGCCTCGCTGATGGCGACCCGAAGCGCGTGCGACCAATGCCGTGGGTGAACTTCGGTGCCGCCGGGATGGGGGGCCTGCCCGGCGCGCACAGGTGCTCCGGTCTGCGCATCACGCACGACCACCTTGCACGACTGGGTCGAGGAGTCGACCCCGGCTACGAGCGTCAATGCGGTCACCTGGCAATCGTTCGAGCCTCGCAGAGGCGATTTGTACCGATTAGATCCCGATAGGAGTTGATCAAGGCCGCGAATCCGTTGATAACGACTTGGGGTTCGTTCCTCGTGATTTCCCCTGTCGTGGGATATGTTCGCGCGCACAACATTCACGAGCTTACGGCCCCGGGGGGCCTGCTCAAAAAAAACAGGAAGGTTGTTCGCGCATGCGCAAGAGCACTGCGATCGTCGCGGCAATGGGGGCCACTGCTGCCTTTGCCCTTACGGCGTGTTCGAGTTCGAGCAAGAGTGGTTCAAGCACGCCGCCGAGCGCGCCCGCCACCAGCGGCACCTCAGCGCCGGCGTCGGCGGCGGGATCGGCTTCGGCCGGCGGCTCAGGGACCATCGACGGAAAGAACGCGAAGGTGGGGATCATCCTGCCGGACACGACAACCTCCCCGCGGTGGGTCACTTCAGACCCGACCGCCCTCAAGGCCGACTGCACGAAGTACAAGCTCGACTGCGACATCCAGAATGCCGGTGGCTCGACCGCGAAGATGAAGACCATCGCGCAGCAGATGGAGGCCAACGGCGTCAAGGTGCTCATGATCGTCAACCTGGACTCCGCGTCCGGCGCAGCGATCGAGGCGCAGGCCACCAAGGCCGGCATCATCACCGTCGACTACGACCGCCTGACCCTCGGCGGCACCGCGTCGCTGTACGTGTCCTTCGACAACGTCAAGGTCGGCGTGGCGCAGGGCACAGCGCTCACCCAGTGCCCGCAGGTCAAGAGCCTCAAGGCCGTCAAGTACGTCGACATCGACGGTGCCCCGACCGACAACAACGCCACTCTGTTCGCCCAGGGCTACGACAGCGTGCTCGGAAAGACGCCAGGCTGGACGCGCGTCGCGAAGCAGACCGGCCAATGGGACGCCCCGACCGCGGGTCGCGTCTTCAACTCGATGCTCGGGAAGAACCCCGACATCAAGGCCGTCATGGTCGCGAACGACACGATGGCCGGTGCCGTGATCACCGACCTCAAGCGGCAGAGCCTCAACGGCAAGGTTGCCGTCAGCGGACAGGACGCCAGTGCGGCAGGCCTGCAGCAGATTCTTGCCGGCGACCAGTGCTTCACGATCTACAAGCCGTCGGTGTCCGAAGCGGACCCGGCCATGAAGGCGATCGCCCAGCTGGTCAACAAGCAGACTCCTGACACCAACGGCGTGACCATCACCGACACCCAGTCGAACAAGAAGGTGCCGGCCCTGCTCGCTGCCCCGACCGTCGTCACGATCGCCAACGTGGCGCAGCCGATCAACGATCAGTACACCCCGAAGAGCACGGTCTGCACGGGCACGTACGCCGCCATGTGCACGAAGGCCGGCGTCAAGTAACACCGTCCGGACCCGGTGGCCGCCGCCTGCCGCTACGCGGCGGCCACCGCCCGGAGGCTTCTACCGATCTGTCTTGCCCCGGAACGTACGAAGGGACCGCGCACTGTGGCCGACCAACCCCTGCTCGAACTCCACGACATCGACAAGCGGTTCGGCCCCGTCGACGTCCTGAAGAAGGTGCAGTTCTCCGCACGCGCCGGCGAGGTGACCGCGTTGGTGGGCGACAACGGGGCGGGCAAATCGACCCTCGTCAAGTGCATCAGCGGCACCTACAACATCGACGGCGGCGAGTATCTGTTCGAGGGCCGGCCGGTCACTGTCCACACGCCTCGCGACGCCAGTGCGCTCGGCATCGAGATCGTGTACCAGGACCTCGCGCTGTGCGACAACCTCGACATCGTCCAAAACATGTTCCTCGGACGCGAACGCATGCGCGGACTCGTGCTGAACGAGACCAGCATGGAACATGCCGCGACCGAGACCCTCGCATCACTGTCGGTACGGACCGTGAAGTCCGTGCGGCAACGTGTCTCCAGCCTGTCCGGCGGTCAGCGTCAGACCGTCGCGATCGCGAAGGCGGTGCTGTGGAACTCCAAGCTCGTGGTCCTCGACGAGCCGACCGCAGCGCTGGGCGTCGCGCAGACCGAGCAGGTGCTCGAACTCGTGCGGCGACTTGCCGATCGTGGTCTGGCCGTCGTGCTGATCTCCCACAACATGACCGACGTCCTGCGTGTCGCCGACGAGATCGCGGTGCTGTACCTGGGTGAGACCGCCGCGCAGGTGCGCCGCACGGACATCAACCAGCAGCAACTCGTCGAACTCATCACCACCGGCCGCCTCAGTGACCCGGGCGATACCAACCTGTCGAATTCCCCGGCCAGTGAGGCGAGCGCGTGACGAGCACCAAGAAGACCCAGAGCGTCGAGGAAGACATCTCCCCCGAGGCCGCCGAGCGCGCTGCAGTGGCGAGCACAGCGCCTACCGGCGGAGGCACCGGCGACTACGTCCGGTTGTATTTCCAGCGCGTCCGGGGCGGCGATATGGGCTCATTGCCCGGCGTCGTCGGCCTGGTCGTCCTGGTGATCTTCTTCTCGGTCGTCCAGAGCTCGTTCGCCACCTTGTTCAACTTCGGCAACATGTTCACCGAGGGCACCGGGACGATCTTCATTGCCATGGGACTCGTGTTCGTCCTGTTGCTCGGCGAGATCGACCTGGCCGCCGGATTCGGCGCCGGGGTATGTGCCGCGGTCATGGTTCGGCTGATGGTCGGCTACAACGCGCCGTGGATCCTGTCGATCGGCGCCGCGCTCGCGACCGGCGTGCTTATCGGTTTCCTCACCGGTTGGCTGCGGGCCAAGGTCCGCATCCCCTCCTTCATCATCACCCTCGCCTTCTTCCTGGCCTTCCAGGGCGTCATGCTGTTCGTCGTCAACAACGGTGCTGGACAGCACGGCAACGTCACGATCACCGACAACGTGGTGCTGTCCCTCGCCAACGCTCAGATGCCGATCTGGTCCGGGTGGGCGCTGGGCGCCGTCGTCATCCTCGGCTACGCCGGGGTCAAGCTGCTCGCCGTGCGCTCGCGGTACAAGCAGGGCCTGCCCGCAGAACCGGTCGGGGTCTGGGTCTCCAAGATCGCCTTCCTGGCCGTGCTCACCATCGGCCTGCTCTACACCCTCGGCCAGAACCGCTCGCTGAACCAGACAGCCATCCCTCGCAACGTGAACGGCAAGATCGAATTCGTCACGCCGGCCGCCGTCGAGGGTGTGCCGTGGGTTGTTCCGGTGCTGCTGGTCTTCTTCGTGTTCTGGACCTTCCTGCTCGGCCGCACTCGTTACGGACGGCACGTCTACGCCGTCGGCGGCAACGAGGAGGCCGCGCGGCGGGCAGGTATTCCGGTCGACCGGGTCCGCATCTCGGTGTTCGTGCTCTCCGGCATCATGATGGCCGTCGGCGGCATCATGATCGGGTCGAACGTGTCGTCGGTCAGCGTCTCGAACTACGGCGGCGACGTCCTGCTGCTCGCGGTCGGCGCGGCCGTGATCGGTGGCACCAGCCTGTTCGGTGGCAAGGGCCGGATGATCGACGCGCTGATCGGCGGCGCGGTGGTCGAGGTGATCTACAACGGCACGGCCACCCTGGCCCAGGGCGCCAACGGCGACTCGCTGAAATACGTCGCCACCGGCATCGCCCTGCTGCTTGCGGCGGCAGTCGATGCGCTGTCCCGTCGGCGCGCCGGTTCCACCGGCCTCGCGTGACGTGTCCCGACGAGAGGTCTCCCCGTTGCCCGCTTCACCGGGCGCCGCTCGTCCGGACGCGATCCGGCGACACAATCTCGGCCTGGTGCTGCGGCACATCCACCTGGACGGCGCCCTCACCCGCGCCGAGCTGACCGCACGACTCGGGGTCAGTCGCTCGACCGTCGGCGCGCTCGTCGCCGACCTGACCCAGCTGCGCCTCGTCCAGGAGGTCGTGCCCGCCGGTGGTGCCGGCGTCGGCCGGCCGTCCCACGTCGTCGCGCCACACGCCGGAGGCCCGTACACGATCGCCGTCGACTTCGATGTGCCACGAATGATCGTCGCTGCCGTCGGAGTCGGCGGCACGGTCCTGATGCGCGAGCGCGCAGAGTCCCTGCCCGGGCTCGACCACGTCATGGCGGCCGCGGCTATCGCCGCGAGCATCAAACGGGTGAGCGAGGCCCTCGATGACTCGGCGTGGCTGGTCGGCGTCGGCGTGAGTGTGCCCGGCACCGTCGATCGGCACAGCGGCCGCATCGGTGTCGCCCCCAACCTCGGCTGGCGCGATGCGCCCCTCGGCGCGGCATTGACCCACCTCCTCCCGGACGGCATTCCGGTGCTGGTCGCCAACGACGCCGATCTCGCGGTGCTCGCCGAGTACCTGCGCGGGAGTGCGCGCGGGTGCGAGGACGTCGTCTACGTGCTCGGCCGAACCGGCGTCGGCGCCGGCATCATCGCCGGCGGCGTTGCGCTGCGCGGACACGACGGGCACGCCGGCGAGATCGGACACGACGTCGTGGACGAATCCGGACCGCCGTGCCACTGCGGCAAGCGCGGCTGCGTCGAGACCTACGTCGGTGATGGTGCGCTGCTCGCCGGTGCCGGGCTGGCCGGCCCGCCCACCGAGCAGTCCGTGGCGCGGGTGTTCGCGGCCGCCCGAGCCGGGGACGCCACTGCTCTCGCCGCGGTCGAGCAGGTGGCGCACGCGCTCGGGCGGGCCGTCGCGAGCTTGGTGAATGCGCTCAACCCGCAACGGATGCTGCTCGGTGGATCGCTGTCGGAATTGCTCGATCTCGCCCGTCCGACCATCGAGAGGTCCTTGGCACGCTATGCATTGGCGGCCGCCGGTGACACCGTGCAACTGGTCCAACCCACTCTCGGTACCGACTCGATGCTGCTCGGTGCGGCGGAGATGGCGTTCACCCGACTACTCGAGGACCCCTTGACCGCGCAGCTCGTCGACTGACCCACCCCACCCTGGTCGGACAACCGTCAGCGGGGCAGCACGACCGTCTCCGCCCACCGCGTGGCCGCGAGCACCGGCAGTGCCGTCCCGCGCGCGACGAGATCGACCCGCAGTACCCAGCCTCCGCGGGTAGCGCTCACCGACGCCGTCTGTGACCCGTCGAGGGGCTGGTACCGGACGCGGACTGCGGCGTCCTGCCTGCCTTTGCGCTCCGCGGTGAGGTGGACGAGCGAATCGGGCTCGGCCCGGCCCTCGGCAGTCAGGAACACCACGCGATCGATCGGTCCAGTCACCAGCCCGGCCGCGACGGTCCGCAGCGAGGCGAAGCTCTCGGTGAACCCGCGCACGGTCCCCTCAGGTGGGAATCGCGCGATGCAGCCGTCCCGGCAGGTGATCGAGGCGAGGACGCGCCGCATGTCGGTGGCCGGCACTGCGTGCAGTGCGGAGTCGTCCGGCGCAACGGTGACGGTGGGGGCGGGGCTCGACGATCTGGTCGGGGCGGGCTGCGCCTGGTCGCTCCCGCGACCGGTGCCGGTGACGGTGAGGATCCCGGCGCCCAGAGCCACTACGGCGAGCGCGTAGGGCCAGCGCGCCGCGTAGCGGTGGACGGTGTGGTGGCGATGAACGGCCCGGCGGCGCGCCCCGAGTTCGAGGACATCCTCGCCGGAGGGTTCGCTGTCGACGGTCACCCCACCACCATGCCCGATCCGAGGTCGGGCGGTGTCCGATCAGTCGATGCGGGCCGGTTGACGCTCGAACTGCGTGCGGTAGAGCTCGGCGTAGAGGCCGCCCCGGGCGAGTAGTTCGGAGTGTCGTCCTGACTCGACGACGCGTCCGGCCTCCAGCACGACGACCAGGTCCGCGTTCTGGATCGTCGACAACCGGTGGGCGATGACGAGGGACGTCCTTCCGACGAGCGCGCGGGCCAGCGCGGTCTGCACCGCCGCTTCGCTCTCGCTGTCCAGGTGTGCGGTGGCCTCGTCCAGGATCACGATGCCCGGAGCCTTGAGAAGCAGTCGCGCGATGGCGAGTCGGGCTTTCTCGCCGCCGGAGAGCCGGTACCCCCGGTCACCGACCACGGTATCGAGCCCGTCGGGCAGGCCGCGGACCAGCTCACCGATCTGGGCGGCGTCGATCGCGGCCCAGACCTGATCGTCGTCGGCGTCCGGCTTTCCGTAGGTGAGGTTCGCGCGGATCGTGTCGTGGAACATGTGGGCTTCCTGGCTCACGACGCCGATGCGGTCGCGCAGGGATTGTTGCGTGACGCTGCGGACGTCCAGGCCTCCGACGAGGACCTGCCCGCCGGTGACGTCGTAGATGCGTGGGAGCAGTTGGCTGATCGTCGTCTTCCCCGCACCCGACGGCCCGACGAGGGCCACCATCTCCCCCGGTGCGGCCCGGAACGACACTGCGTGCAGCACCTCCGCCACTGGCGTCCGGTCCAGAACGGCGACGTCCTCGAGCGAAGCCAGCGACACCTGCGCCGCGCTCGGGTAGCCGAAGCGGACGTCGATGAACTCGATACTGCGGGCGTCGCTCGTCAGCTCGGTAGCATCCGGTGCGTCGGCGATCATGGGCGCGAGGTCGAGTACCTCGAAGACCCGGTCGAAGCTGACGAGTGCGCTCATGATGTCCACCCGAGCGTTGGACAGGGCCGTGAGCGGGCCGTACAGCCGGGTGAGCAGCAGCGCGAGGGTGACCACCGTCCCGGCGGACAGGTTCCCCTGGATCGCGAGGTAGCCGCCGAGGCCGTAGACCAACGCCTGGGCCAACGCCGCGACCAGAGTCAGTGACACGAAGAAGGCGCGGCCGTACATGGCCGACGTCACGCCGATGTCGCGCACCCGGGCCGCTCTGGATCGGAAGGATTCGTCCTCGCGATCGGCGTGGCCGAACAGCTTGACCAGCAGTGCCCCGGAGACGTTGAAGCGTTCGGTCATGGTGTTGTTCATCGAGGCGTTGAGGTTGTACGACTCACGAGTGATCTGCTGAAGGCGGGCCCCGATCCGGCGCGCGGGCAGCACGAAGATCGGCAGCATCACCACTGAGATCAGGGTGATCTGCCAGGACAGCGTGAGCATGACTGCGGTCGTCAGCACCAACCCCACGATGTTGGACACCAGTCCCGACAGCGTGGACGTGAACGCCTGCTGCGCGCCGAGGACATCGTTGTTCAGGCGGCTGACCAGCGCGCCGGTCTGCGTCCGGGTGAAGAACGCGAGCGGCATCCGCTGGATGTGGTCGAACACCGCGGTCCGCATGTCGTAGATGAGGCCCTCGCCGATGCGCGCGGAGTAAAAGCGCTGGGTGAAGGACAGCGCCGCGTCCAACACAGCGAGACCGCCGATCACGAGCGCGATACGGACCACGACGCCAGAGCTGGAATGCCCGGTGATCGCGTTGATCACGCGGCCGGCCAGTATCGGCGTGATGACCCCGATCAGCGCACTACCGGTGATGATCACCAGGAAGATCGTCAGGTACCTGCGGTACGGAGCGGCGAAGCGGAAGACCCGGCGCCAGGTGCCCTTGGGGATCTCGTGATCGGTGCGTTTACCGGCCGAACTCATCGCCCGGTACATCGTCGAGTGATCCATGGTCATGCTCAACCCGCTCCTTGGTCGTTGCGCGCGCGCAGCGCCCGTGCTGACCAAACCGTCGGGGGCGGCTCAGTGTTCCGCGTCGATCTCCGGATCAGTCTTCCGCGTCGAGCCCCGCGATGGTGCGTAGGCGCCGGTACTGGGCCTCCCGCTCGGCAGCCTGCGCCTCGTCCTGGGTGCGAGCGGCCGCGGCGAGCAGCAACGCCTTGGTCTCGGCCGCGGCGTCCCGGTCGATCGACAGGATCGCGGCGACGGTCCCGTCCACGGTGGCCTCGAGGTCCTCCGCGGACGCGACGGTCGAGGCGAGCCCGATCCGCAGCGCTTCCTGCGCGCCGATCCGGCGGCCGGTCAAACAGATCTCGACCGCGCGCGAATAGCCGACGAGATCGACAAGACGCTTCGTCCCGCCGAGGTCGGGCACGATTCCGAGCTTCGGTTCGGCCATGCAGAACTGGACATCCTGCGCCACGATGCGGATGTCGGTTCCGAGCGCGAGCTGGAAGCCGCCGCCTATTGCGTGTCCGTGCACGACAGCGATGCTCACGAGGTCCGGGCGGGAATTCCAGTCGAACGCGGACTGCCAGATCGCAATGCGTCCGGTGGCCTCGGCTCGCGGTAGGTACGGCAGGCGCTGAATGCCGTCGGGGTGATCCGTCGATAGCAACGCGCGGTCCAAACCGGCGGAGAAGGCACGTCCTTCAGCGCGTAGGACGACGACGCGCACCGTCCCCGGCAGGTGCGCGCGGACCCTGGCCAGCTCGACCCACATGGCCGGAGACTGACAGTTCAGGCGATCGCCACGGTCGAGGGTGACGGTGGCCAGCGCACCGGCAACGTCGACCCGGAAGCCTGCTTCTGGGTCGACGTCGAACCGCGATGTAGTGATGGGACGAGGGTACCGGCCGGGCTGACGGACCCGGCGGACGGTCGCGCTACTTCGACGCTGCCTTGCCGGCCGCGGTCTTGGTGCGCGTGGCGCCGCCGCGTCCGCGGAGGGTCGCGCCGGACTCCGACAGCACTCGGTGCACGAAGCCGTAGGACCGACCGTGTGTCTCGGCCAGTTCCCGGATGCTCTTGCCCTTGTCGTAGGCCTTCTTCAGGTCCCCGGCCAGCTTGTCTCGCGCGCCGCCGGTGATCCGAGCGCCTTTTTTCAGAACCGCCATGATGCTCTCCCCTGTTTGGTGTTCGTCAATGGTCTTATCAGCCGGAAACGATCACCGGCAAGATCGACTCGACGCACAAGGACCGGGTCGGGCGAGAAAGCACGCAAATCGGTGGCATTCTGCTGTGAAACGTCTGTGCGCCCGACTAATGCGTGCCAAACACGGTGGCGTCTTACCGGGCCATATGCGCAGTCAGGCCAGGGTGATCAGGTCCGCGAGATCCGCGCTCCACTGGTCCTCGACACCATCAGGCAGCAGGATCACCTTCTCCGGTGCGAGGGCCTCCACCGCGCCCTCGTCGTGGGTCACCAGCACGATCGCCCCGGCAAAGGTTCGCAGCGCGTCCAGAACCTGATCGCGACTCACCGGATCCAGGTTGTTGGTCGGCTCGTCCAGAAGCAGGACGTTCGCCGCACTGGTCACCAGCATCGCCAGGGCCAGCCGCGTCTTCTCGCCGCCGGACAGAACGCCGGCGGGTTTCTCGACGTCATCGCCGCTGAACAGGAAGGCGCCAAGGATTTTGCGAAGTTCGGTGTCGTTGAGATCCTGGGGCTGCCCCACGCCCGGGGAGCGGTCGCGGGAGGCCGCTGATGCCGCGGTGCGCATGTTCTCCAGGATCGACCGGTCGTGATCGAGGGTCTCGTGTTCCTGCGCGAAGTACCCGAGTCGCAGCCCGTGACCCGGAACGACGTCGCCGGTATCCGGGGCCTCGACGCCGGACAGCAGTCGTAGCAGGGTGGTCTTGCCGGCGCCGTTAAGACCCAGGATGACCACGCGCGCGCCTCGGTCGATGGCCAGATCCACATCCGTGAAGACCTCGAGCGATCCGTAGGACTTCGACAACCCCTCGGCGGTCAGCGGGGTCCGACCGCACGGCGACGGCGCCGGGAAACGCAGCCGCGCGACCTTGTCGTTCACGCGCACCTCGGCCAGTCCGGCGGCAAGAGCGGCAGCACGCCGGTCCATCTGGTGCGCAGCACGCGCCTTCGTCGCTTTGGCGCGCATCTTGTCAGCCTGTTTGGTCAGCGTCTCGATCTTGCGTTCAGCGTTGGCCCGTTCGCGGTGTCGGCGCTTCTCGTCTGTCTCGCGCTGCTTGAGGTAGTTCTTCCACCCGACGTTGTACTGATCGACCGCGGAGCGGTTTGCGTCGAGATACCAGACCTTGTTGACGACCGCCTCGAGCAGGCTGACATCGTGGCTGATGAGCACCAGACCACCGGTGTGCTGACGCAGGAAGTCGCGCAGCCACCCGATCGAGTCGGCGTCCAGGTGGTTGGTCGGCTCGTCGAGCAACATGGTCGTCGGTTCGGCCGCAGAGTCGGCAAACAGGATGCGGGCGAGCTCGACGCGTCGCCGCTGGCCGCCGGACAGCGTGGACAGCGGCTGGGCCAGGACGCGGTCGGGCAGGCCCAGGTTCGCGCAGATTCGTGCCGACTCACTCTCTGCGGCGTAGCCGCCCAGGGCGGTGAATCGCTCCTCCATGCTGCCGTAGCGCCGCAGCAGTGCCGCGTCGTCCGGCCGTTCGGCGAGCTCGACCTGTGCCTTGGCGATCTGGGTGACGAGCGTGTCCAGGCCGCGAGCCGACAACACCCGGTCACGGGCGAGAACCGCGAGATCGCCGGTGCGGGCATCCTGCGGTAGATAACCGACGGGGCCGGTGCGGTCGATCCGCCCGGTGTGCGGCAGGTTCTCACCGGCGAAGACCCGAAGGCTGGTGGTCTTGCCGGCACCGTTGCGTCCGACGAGTCCGATGCGGTCGCCAGGTTGGACGCGAAGAGTGGTTGGCTCGAGCAGGATGCGGGCGCCCGCACGGAGTTCGAGGTCGGTGGCGGTGATCACGACTCCATTGTCGTCTCTTTTCGTAGCGATCCGAGCCAACGGTCGGGTTATGCGCCGCGGAGCACAGGGCCGACCGCCGTCGTTCGTCCCCTGCTTGTCGCCCGCGCAGTCCTCGCCACCACGGCAACCGGCTAGGTTCTCGGCATGAAATACAACAATGACGCCCGGCTGGACACCTCCGAGGTCTCCGACACCCGCGGCTCAGGTCGGTCGATCGGCGGCCGCGGCGCGGCCGCCGGCGGTGGTCTCGGCGTCGTCGGCGTGGTCATCTACCTCGTGGTGACGCTCATCGGCGGTGGCGGTGCAGGCAATACCGCCGCGAGCGTGCTGGACACCCTGGGTACGGGCGGCTCCTCCGGGCAGGCCGACAACCAGGAGATCGAGAAATCCTGCCGGACCGGTGCCGACGCGAACAACAAGCTCGAATGCGCGATCGTCGCCGACATCAACTCGATCCAGGCCTACTGGAGCGCGGCACTCGGGACCCGATACACCGAGGTCAACACCGTCTGGTTCTCCGGCCAGGTCACGACCGGTTGCGGGGCGGCCGATAGCGGCTCAGGTCCGTTCTACTGCCCCCGGGATCAACGGGTGTACATCGACCTGAGCTTCTACGATCAGTTGAAGCAGGATTTCGGGGCGACCGGCGGGCCATTCGTGAACGCCTACGTGCTCGCCCACGAGTACGGGCACCACGTTCAGGACCTGCTCGGCACCGAGGCGAAGGTCCGCACCCGGTCGGGACCGACCTCCGATTCGGTCCGCCTGGAGCTCCAGGCCGATTGCTACGCGGGCGTCTGGGCGAAACACGCGACCGAGCCCGCCGCTGACGGCGGTCCCGCACTGATCAGCGAGATCACGCAGCAGGATTTTAACAATGCGTTGGACGCTGCGGGCCGCATCGGCGACGACTACATCCAGAAGAACCTCGGGAGTGGACAGGTCGACCGCAGCAGCTTCACGCACGGTTCGTCGGCCCAGCGGGAGAAGTGGTTCACGACCGGTTACCGGACCGGCGTTCCACAGCGGTGTGACACCTTCGCCGCCAACGACCTCGGCTGATCCGGACCGGAGCCAGACGCAGCCGGTGCGTGAGCGGTCAGCGCAGGTCGCTGCGACGCGCCACCAGGAAACCGCCGCCGGGGATGACCGAATCGATGAGCACGATCAGGGTGGTCCGGCCGTCCCACTGGAGCCGTCGGCGCACCTCGAACAGTGCGAGCACGACGTAGGCGATGAACAGCGTGCCGTGTACCGGACCCATGATCTGAACGCCGAGTTGCTGATGTGGGTCGGTGGTGTATTTGACTATCGTCGCGACGATAAGCAGCAGCCAGGACACCGCTTCGATCATCGCGACGATGCGAAACGCGCGGACGACCGGCGCGGTCGTGGTCGGTGAACTCATGTGAAGGCTCCGGTTCCGGTGATGGACCGCCCGAGGATCAGGGTGTTGATCTCGCGGGTGCCCTCGAATGAGTACAGGGCCTCGGCGTCGTTGAAGTAGCGGGCGACGCCGTACTCGAGCAGGATCCCGTTACCGCCCAGCAGCTCTCGAGCCCACGACACGGTTTCCCGCAGTCGGCTGGTACAGAACGACTTCGCCAGCGCGCCCTGCTCGTCGCGGAATATGCCGTCGTCCTGCAGTTGCGCGACGCGCACGGCGAGCCCGAGCGAGGCAGTGATGTTCGCGAGCATCCGGGCGAGCAGATCCTGGACCAGTTGAAAACTGCCGATCGGGCGACCGAACTGTTCGCGGTCCTGGGCGTACTTCACCGCGACCTCGTAGACAGCCATCATGGCCCCGACCGAACTCCACGCGACGCCACCGCGCGTGTGCCGCAGCACGGTGTTCGTGTCGGCGAAGGTGTTGGCCTTCTGCAGCCGGTCAGCTTCGGGCACGCGGACGCCATCGAGGTGCAGGTCGGCGTTCTGCACCGTGCGCAACGCGAGTTTGCCCTCCATCTTGGTAGCGGTGAGACCCGGCGAGTCCTTGGCGAGGACAAAGCCCTTGACGCTGTCATCAGCCACGTCGCGCGCCCAGACCACGATCAGGTCAGCGAACGTGCCGTTGCCGATCCAGCGTTTCGCGCCGTCGAGCACCCACTCCTCGCCCTCGCGGCGGGCCGTGGTCTCCAGTCCGCCGGCCACGTCCGACCCGCCGTGCGGTTCGGTCAGCGCAAACGCTCCGACCTGTTCCATGCGACGCATCGAGGGCAGCCACCGGTCCTTCTGCTCCTGCGACCCGCAGTAGTGGATCGACCCCATCGCCAACCCGCTGTGCACCCCGTAGAAGGAGGCGAACGACGAATCGATGCGGGAGATCTCGAGGCTGATGAACCCGGAGAGCAGGCGGCCCTCGTCCGGGGTTCCGGGCAGGTCGTAGGGCAGGCCGATCACACCGAGTTCGGCGAATCCGTCGACCAGATGGTGGGGGAATTCCGCGTCGGCCCAGCACTGGTTCGCGATCGGCGCGAGATTGGTCTCCAACCACCCGCGCAGACGGTCCAGTAGGGCACGCTCGTCGTCACCGAGCAGGCTACGGAAGTCAAACAGGTCCGCGTTGACGTCGGCGCGGGCGCCGGGGACAGGTCCGTCGGACCCGCTCACACGTTGAAGCCGAGAGCCCGCAACTGCTCGCGCCCGTCGTCAGTGATCTTGTCCGGACCCCACGGCGGCATCCACACCCAATTGATCTTGGCTTCGGCAGCGAGCGGCTTCGGACCGCCCGTGAGCGCTGAGTAGGTCTGGTCCTCGATGACGTCGGTCAGCGGGCAGGCGGCCGAGGTCAACGTCATGTCGAGGGTGATCACCACGCCACTGTCAGCGGTGTCGATGGCGACGTCATAAAGCAGCCCGAGGTCCACGACATTGATGCCGAGTTCTGGGTCCACGACGTCGCGCATGGCCTCGTCCACGTCGTCACGGGATGGGACCGTGGTTTGGGTCTGGGTCATACCGGGCTCCCCTGCTCGTCGGCGGCGCCTGACCATCCGGCCTCGGCCACCGCGCTCTTCATCGCCATCCAGCCCAGCAGCGCGCATTTGACGCGTGCCGGGTACTTCGAGACGCCTTCGAAGGCCACCGCGTCCTCGAGGGCTTCCTCGTCGTCATCGGTGAGTTCTGCGTGTCCCCGTGACTGCATGAGTTCGAGGAAACGTCGCTCCAACGCCATCGCGTCCGCAACCGGCTTGCCCGCGACGAGCCCACTCATGACCGAGGTTGATGCCTGGCTGATCGAGCAGCCCTCACCGTCCCACCCGAGGGTCGCGATGGCGCCGTCACTCAACTTCACCCGCATGGTCACCTCGTCGCCACAGGTCGGGTTGACGTGGTGCACCTCGGCGTCGAAGTCCTCGAGAAGTCCTTTGTGCTGCGGGTTCTTGTAGTGATCGAGGATGATCTGTTGGTACATGCTGTCCATCGACATCGTCATGCGAACATCTCCTGCACCTTGCGTATGCCGCTCACGAGCGCGTCGATCTCGTCCTTGGTCGTGTGGATGCCAAATGATGCGCGGGTCGTGGCGGCGATGCCGTAGCGCACGCACACCGGACGCGCGCAGTGGTGACCAGCCCGGACCGCGATGCCGTACTCGTCGAGCAACTGCGCAACATCGTGGGGATGTACGCCGGTGAGGGTGAACGCGATCGTGGCACCGCGCGACTCGGGTGTCGATGGACCGATGATGGTCAGACCGTCGATCATGGTCAGTTGCTCGAGTGCGTAGGTGACGAGTTCGTGTTCGTGTTCGGCGACGTTGTCCATGCCGATCGCATTGAGGTAATCGATGGCTGCTCCGAGTCCGACCGCCTCAGCGATCATCGGGGTGCCGGCCTCGAAGCGATGCGGGGGCGCGGCAAAGGTCGTTCCCGTCATGTCGACGGTCTCGATCATCTCTCCGCCGCCGAGGAAGGGCGGCAGCGCGGCCAGCAGGTCGTACCGACCCCAGAGCACGCCGACACCGGTGGGGCCGTACAGCTTGTGACCGGTGAAGGCGAGGAAGTCGACATCGAGTTCCTGGACGTCCAACGGTAGGTGTGGGGCCGACTGCGAGGCGTCGAGCACGGTCAGCGCGCCGACGGCCTTCGCGCGCGCCACGATCCGCGCCACCGGGTTGATCGTCCCGAGCGCGTTGGACTGGTGCACGAACGCGACGATCTTCGTCCGGTCGGTGATGACCTCGTCGATCGCGGCGTCGACCAGCCGACCTTCGTCATCGATCGGCAGCCAGGTGAAGGTCGCACCGGTGCGCTGGGCGAGCAACTGCCACGGAACGATGTTGCTGTGGTGCTCCATCTCGGTGACCACGATCTCGTCACCCGGACCGATCCGGAAGCGATCCGCGCCGGGGAAGGTCGTGGCGTTGGAGATCGCGTACGCGACGAGGTTCAGCGCCTCGGAGGAGTTCTTGGTGAAGATGACCTCGTCGCGGTTGGGCGCGTGCAGGAAAGCCGCCACCTTGTCACGAGCGTCCTCGAAGGCGTTCGTGGCCTCGGAACCGAGCGTGTGTACGGCGCGGGCGACGTTCGCGTTGTGCATCGCGTAGTGCTCGGTGAGCGTGTCGAGCACCACCTGCGGCTTCTGCGAGGTGTTGGCGCTGTCCAGGTACACCAAGGGCACCCCGTGCACCTCGCGCGCGAGGATCGGGAAATCCTTGCGCACCGCCTCGACATCCAAGCTCATGCCGTTACCTCTCAGGCGTTCGCGGTCTCGTTCACGCCGAACCTCGCGTACCCCTCGGATTCGAGGGTGTCGGCGAGTTCCTTGCCCCCGGACTCGACGATGCGGCCCTCGAAGAACACGTGCACGAAGTCAGGTTCGATGTAGCGCAGGATGCGGGTGTAGTGCGTGATGAGTAGCGTTCCGATGCCGGTGGCCCGGGAGCGGTTCACGCCCTCGCTGACCACGCGCAGCGCGTCGACGTCCAGGCCCGAATCGGTCTCGTCGAGGATCGCGATCTTGGGCTTGAGCAGTTCCAACTGCAGGATCTCGTGACGCTTCTTCTCGCCGCCGGAGAAGCCCTCGTTGACGTTGCGCTCGGCGAAGGCCTTGTCCATCTCGAGCGCGCCCATCGCGGCAGCGACCTCCTTGATCCAGAGACGCAGCTTGGGGGCCTCGCCCCGGGTCGCGGTCGCCGCGGTCCGCAGGAAGTTCGACACCGAGACACCCGGAACCTCGACCGGGTACTGCATGGCCAGAAAGAGCCCGGCGCGGGCGCGCTCATCGACACTCATGGCGAGGACGTCCTCGCCGTCGAGGGTCACTGAGCCCGAAGTGACGGTGTACTTGGGGTGCCCGGCGACCGAGTACGCGAGGGTCGACTTGCCCGATCCGTTCGGCCCCATGATCGCGTGTGTCTCGCCGGAGCGGATCGTCAGATTGACACCCTTGAGGATCTCGGTGCCGCCCGCGGTCACCGCCACGTGTAGGTCCTTGATGACAAGTTCGCTCATGAGTCCTCGTTCTCCAGGCTCTGTTCTTCAACGTCGGGGGTGAAGCCCAACCGGGCCTCGATGGCGGTCATGATCTGGCTCTGCAAGTCCGGGATGCCGATGCGTTCCACCACGTCGGCGAAGAAGCCGCGTACGACCAGGCGGCGCGCTTCGGCCTCGGTGATACCGCGGGACTGCAGGTAGAACAACTGCAGGTCGTCGAAACGTCCCGTTGCGCTCGCGTGACCCGCGCCGGCGATCTCCCCGGTCTCGATCTCCAGGTTCGGGACCGAGTCGGCGCGAGCGCCGTCTGACAGCAGCAGGTTGCGATTCATCTCGTAGGTGTCGGTGCCGTTCGCCCCGGGGCGGATCCGGACATCGCCGATCCAAACCGTGCGGGCCGATGCGCCGAGCAACGCGTTCTTGTAGAGCACGTTGGACCGGCAGTGCGGCGTCGCGTGGTCGACGAGCAGGCGGCTCTCGAAGTGCTGGCCGTTGCCGGCGAATCCGACACCGAGCAGCTCGGCGTACCCGCCCGGCCCCGCGTAGCGCACCGTCGGGACGATGCGCACGATCGAGCCGCCGAGGGTGATGTTGGTGTGCCGGTAGGTCGCGTCCCGACCGACCATCGCGGCGTAGGAGGACAACTGCACCGAGCCCTCGTCGCATGCGTTCACCGTGACGACCGACAGCGTCGCGCCGTCCCCGATCACGAACTCGATGTTCTCTGCTACCTGCAGCAGTCCGCGGTGGTCGATGACCAGTGTCGCCTTGGCGTTGGCGCCCACCTCCACCACGTGATGGGCGTAAGAACGTCCACTCACGCCGGTGTCGAAGAGCCGGATCGGCTCGTCCAACTCGACGCCGGCGTCGATGGTGACGCGCAGCCCCTGTCGGGCGTGGGCCATCGCCAGGGCGCTGACTCGATCCGCAGGCTCGAGCGCTGTCCCGAACGCTGCCAGGGTGGCGGGATCGACGCGTTCCACGTGGGCCCCCGCCGGGACCGACTCGGAGGTTTCGATGACGGCATCGGGCTCGAACGGCTCGAAGAAATCACGGAGTTTGGGTAGCGGTGAGAACCGCCAGTCCTCTTGCGACCGGTTGGGGACGGGGAAGTCGCCCGGGTCGCGCGAGGTGAAGCGTTCGGCCGGCGAACCGGTCGGCGCGAGCAGAGCCGTCATCCGACAGAGCCCTCCATCTGTAGTTCGATGAGCCGGTTGAGTTCGAGCGCGTACTCCATCGGGAGCTCGCGGGCGATCGGTTCGACGAAGCCTCGTACGACCATGGCCATGGCCTCGTCCTCGGCCATGCCACGGCTCATCAGGTAGAAGAGCTGGTCCTCGCTGACCTTGGACACGGTGGCCTCGTGACCCATCGACACGTTGTCCTCGCGGACGTCGACGTAGGGATAGGTGTCGGAGCGGCTGATCTCGTCCACCAGCAACGCGTCGCAGCGCACCGTCGCCTTGGAGTGGTGGGCACCCTCCATGATCTGGACCAGGCCCCGGTAGGACGAGCGTCCACCGCCGCGCGACACGGACTTGGAGACGATGCTGGACGAGGTGTACGGAGCGGCGTGAACCATCTTGGCTCCGGCGTCCTGGTGCTGACCCTCGCCGGCGAAGGCCACCGAGAGAACCTCGCCCTTGGCGTATTCGCCGGTCATCCACACCGCCGGGTACTTCATCGTCACCTTCGAACCGATGTTGCCGTCGACCCACTCCATGGTGGCTCCGGCCTCGGCCTTGGCCCGCTTGGTGACCAGGTTGTAGACGTTGTTCGACCAGTTCTGGATCGTCGTGTAGCGGCACCGGCCGC
>JBDTFN010000194.1:0-5052 GCA_039937915.1 Jatrophihabitans sp.
CGCGAAGAAGCGACCTTTCTCGCCTGCGCGTTCTGGCGCGTCCACGCCCTGGTCAGCGTCGGACGCGTCGACGAAGCCCGCAGCCTGATGGACCAGTTACAGACCGCATTCAACCCGTTGGGACTGCTGTCAGAAATGAGCTCGCCAGACGGCGAGCTCCTCGGAAACCTTCCGCAGGCACTCAGCCATCTCACCTATATCCGAGCAGCTGCCGCACTGCGCGCAGCCGAAGCAGGATGACGCGCAGCAGCCAAGAGCCGGACGGGAACGAAGGAGCACACGTGACACAAGCGAAGGCAACGTCCTACCAGCGCGCCGGTCGAGGACTCGACTCATGAGGACGAACGGTTCGCGACCGATCGAGCTCGGCCGTGCCGGCTGGGGGGCGGCGCTGCTGTTCGCCCCGCGCCCGGTCCTGGAACATGTCCATCACCTGCAGGTAGACACGAAGAGCGTCGTCACAGCACGAATCCTGGGCGCCCGCCAGCTCACTCAGGCGGCGTTGTCCGGCCTCCGCCCGAGCCCCGAAGTGCTCGCGATGGGTGTCTGGGTCGACACCGTCCACGCGATGAGCGCGATCGCGCTCGCACTCGCCGACAGGTCCCGGGCGCGAGCCGGGGCGACCGACACGGCGGTGGCCGGCCTGTGGGCTGTCCTGGGATACCGGGATATCGGCGCACGCCCAGCAACCTCCGCGAGCCACGAACGTCGACGTGACCGTCTCGCCCGGAGTGTGCTCTCGATCGCTCCAGGCGGTCGGCCGCTGATGCGGCAGGTCGACCGCGCGCGGCAGCAGTAGCACGCGGCGTCATGACATCCGCGAAACGTCCAGAACCTCGCTAGAGCAGCCAGAACTGAAAGGATCGCGATCGCATGCAACAGATCACCAAGCCCGAGCCATTGGACCCGGACCGGCCGCTCCACAACGATCGGTCCCACTTCTTGCCGGGCGATCAACCCGAAAGCGAGGCGCTCACGTCGGCGCTGCACGAAAGTTGTGCCTACGCCGACCAGCTGTGGGAAGCCCTCAACGCCATGCGCGGGTATCTGCTCGACAGCCTCCCAGCGGATCCTAGAACTACGGACCCCGATACGACCCCGGCTACCAGTGCATCCCCAACCGGCCCAGACGACGAGCTCGGATGGACAAGATGGACCGATGCCTTCGCCGACATCACCTCGATCCTGTGCGGGCCGAACGGCGACTCAGGCTTTGGCCGGAGCCGTGCACAGGAGGAAGCGACGGCTCGCCGAAGGTCACTTCATGGCGCGCAGCACGCCGACACCGATGGCGTGGCCGAGGTCGCGCATCACTCGCAGCATCGACTCCCGCCGGCAGCGACGAGAGTCGAGTCGGCCGAAGCGAATCGGGCGGTGATTCACCAATCACGACGACCATCTGGCTCCGCCGCCGTGGCTCTCGTCCTGGCTGGAGCTGTGGTGGGCGGCCTGCGGCCCCGCCGGTCAAAAACGGCCGACCCGTCAGTTTGACCGCTGCAGCTGAAAAACCCCGCTAGACGTCTCACGCATCGACCTACCTGACCTGCCGGTCATGCTCGCCTCAGCGCCACCCGCACAAATACGATTGCATCAGGCCTTCGGTACGAGCCCGTGGCGACCTCGACCGGAAGGCCAGTGATGTGTTTCTCGCCTGAGGCTGACCTTGTCGGTGGCGTCGTGATCGCCATCATCGGCATCGACGTCGTGCGTCACGTTCATCAGCGTCATGACCATTTGGCGATCGCTGCGCTGCCTCTTCTGCTTGCACTGCACAACCTGACCGAAACCTTCGTCTGGTGGGGTTTGCGCGGCGATGTCCCGCACTCCGTCGGGACCGTTGCGAAATGGATCTATCTGCTTTTCGCGTTTGTCGTCCTGCCTACCTACGTGCCGCTGGCCATCCGGGCGCTCGAACCGCCGGGCAGACGACGCACGGTGATGACCGGATTCGTCGCCCTGCGCCGTGGTATCGGCCCTGCTATTCGCGGCCATGATCCGCGGCCCGGTCACCGCTCGTGAAGCCTCGCACCACATCGCGTACGGGTTGCACCTGCACGCCGGGCTGCTGATCGTCGCTGCCTACGTGGCCGCGACCTGCGCGTCGGCGTTGTTCTCCGGATACCGCCACATTGCGATCTACGGGGCCGTGAACCTGGTCGCCGTTGCGATTCTGGCCAAGTTCACGATCGACGGCTTCGCCTCGTTGTGGTGCGCTTGGGCAGCACTCACCAGCGTGGCCATCGCGCTGCATCTGCGACACGGGCGACCCCGACGCAGCGTCGAACTAGCGCTCGCTTAGCGACATACGAAATACCGAGCCCGGTGAGAAGGCTTTCATCTAAGTTTCATGTTTAGCTCACGAGTGTGGGTCGATGATGTTGAGGCTGGTCCCGAACGGCGGCAGCACTACGAACTGGGCAGGTGGCGTCCCGATGGCCGCTAGCTCTGCGAGCGCGGCGCCACGGCAGCGCAAAACATCCGTACGCCGAAAAGGTCACGGATGACAAGCGTTCTGCGGCTGTCTGCGCGGGCGCGAATTGTGGGCTGGTCGGTCCTGCTACTGACGCTCTCGATGCTCGTGACGACCACTGCCACGCACCTGCTGCTGATCCGACGCAGCGACGCCACCATCAACACCGAGCTGTCACACGAGATCGACGAGTTCAACTCGCTTCCCGCGCCGGCCTCCGCCTCTCCCGTCAGGGCCAGGATGGTTGAGGCCATCGATCGTGTCGTGTCCAGCAGCGACATTCTGAAATTTGCCCTAATCGACGGACGTCTCGTAGCTCATAGTCGGAATTCGGACGTGAAGAGTTCCAGCGCGGACGCGCGGACCCTTATGCGGCTATCCAACGTGAAGTTGCCGGCAAGGGGAACGATTTCCCTCGAAGGCCAAGAAATGCGCTACGTCGCTGTATCGGTTCGGGACCGACGTGTTCGAAGCGTCGGTACCTTCATCGCAGCGATCCGGATCGCTCCGGAACGCGCCGCCGTATGGGCGGCAACGAGGTTGGAAATCGAGGTCGGCGCAGGATCGCTCATGCTGGCCTTCGTTCTTGCGTGGCTCGCTGCGGGCCGGGTGTTGCGGCCGATTCGCCAGACCACGAGCCTCGCTCAACGGATCACCGACAAGGACCTCAACGAACGTCTTCCGGTTCAAGGCCATGACGAGCTCAGCCATCTCGCGACAGCGTTCAACGCGATGCTCGATCGGCTCCGAGACACGCTGGCTGCACAGCGTCGGTTTCTCGCCGACGCAGGCCACGAACTGCGCACACCGATCACGATCATCCAGGGCAACCTGGACACGCTGTCGGCCGCAGATGCCGAAGACCGCGACACGTTGGCCGTCGTGGCCGACGAGCTCGAACGCATGACGCGTCTGGTGAACGAACTTCTGTTGCTCGGTTCCAGTGATCGGCCGGACTTCCTTCGCCTTGGCCCGACCGACCTTTCGCTGCTGGCGGCGTCGCTTGCGACGAAAGCGCAGGCGCTGGGGCAGCTTGACTGGTCGCTGCGATCGACGTTGACGGGCTGGGCCGTCCTCGATGCCCAGCGGGTCACCCAGGCCGTGATGCAGCTGGTCGCGAACGCCGTCGCGCACAGGGTGAAGGAATCTGCCGCGGAACTGGTGTTCAGCAACGATGGCGAGGAACTCAGTTTTTCGGTCATCGATCATGGTTCCGGCGTCGACGCGGCGGATCGAGACCAAATCTTCGATAGATTCGCGCGGGTCGATCGGCTCCGCGACAACAGCACCGGTCTCGGCCTATCGATCGTGGCTGCTATTGCGACCGCGCACCATGGGAGTATCCGGGTCGCCGACACGCCGGGAGGCGGAGCGACCTTCACGCTCTGTCTGCCCTATACCTGCCCCGGTCTCATCCCCGAAGCCGCAACATCGTCATCGAATGGGACAAGGTAGATGCCCCGGATCTTGATCGCCGAGGATGTCCCGCAGATCATGCGATTCCTCGTCAAGGGCCTTCAGTCGAAGGGCTACACGACATCCAGCGTTGACGATGGGCAGCTCGCGCTCGAAATGGCGTTGAGCGGGCAGTTCGACCTGATGGTGCTCGACCTCGGTCTTCCCAGCATGGACGGGTTCGCCATCCTCACCGAGCTACGGCGACGACACGTCGCTCTGCCGATCATCGTGCTGAGTGCGCGCGATTCTCCCGACGATGTGGTCGCCGGGCTGGACGGTGGCGCAGACGACTACATCAGCAAACCCTTCCGGCTGCCCGAACTCTTGGCGCGGGTGCGGCTAAGGCTCCGTCCCGAGCATGCGCGCGAGGTGTTCATCTTGCGGTACGGAGGTCTCAGCCTCGACCTTCGTACCCGCGAGCTGAACGTACAGGGACGGATGGTCGAGCTTTCCAGTCGCGAGTTCGCGATCATCGAGGTGTTCCTTCGCAATGCCGGTCACGTACTCAGCCGTGAGCAACTGCTCAGTCAGGTCTGGGGCTACGACCATGACCCGAACTCGAACGTGGTCGACGTCTACATCCGGTATCTACGCAACAAGATCGGCCCGGAGCGCATCCGCACGATCCGCGGAGCCGGCTACCAACTCGTTGACGTACCCGCTGTCCCCGCGCGGTAAATGAGAAAGCCCTCACGTTACCCTCACGTTGGGTGAATGTTCGTCACGGAGGGTGAAGGGATGAACGAGTCATCAGTGCGCGGATGCGTCCGTGACAATAAGCGCCGCTCCGGGATCGCCACCCTCCGATCGGCCTTTCAATTCCTGGTCTCGCACACCAACCCGGGCTCGCAGTCGCTGGAGTCGGTCGCCGAGGATGCAGAGTGGGCCACCGCGATGAGCGTGCCTATTCGGCCAAGTCTCGTGGACCTCGACGGCGGCATCGCCGGAGCGGTGACCGCGCGGCGGCATCCCACAGGCTGGTTCATTGTGGCCCGGCATCACCCCGACATGTCGTCAGCGGAAATTGCAGACTTCCGTCACTTCGTCTGCGTCCGGGTCTATCTCCTGCTGCGGCACGGCCCCGGCCCCGGTACATGGGCGCCGGTCAGCCCGGGCGACCAGTG
>JBDTFN010000195.1:0-3137 GCA_039937915.1 Jatrophihabitans sp.
GACCAGTTTCGTCCCGAACGCCTCGACCGCGTGCGGCTTGCCGTCGCGGTAGTTCTCGGCCAGGCCGAGACAATGCCAGCCTCGGGCGTACCGCTCCGGGAGTGCGCCGGTGTCGATGGTGCGCACCACTGCGCCGCCCGCTTGTGTACCGCCCTGCATGGCGACCTCCGAAACCTGGAAACGGATACTGGAACACGTTACAGAAATGCGGATTGACGCGCTAGCGTCAACCGCCGCTTCGCTAGTCCTGACGCGCTCGAATGACTCCTCGACAGTAACAAGAACTTGTTCTAGTCTTGGTCACTATGGGTGACCACGCATCCCGCCCCGAACGGAGATCACCATGACCGCCACGTCGACCGCCCGCACCGTCTCGGATGTCCTGGACGCAGTGCGCGACCTGCTGCCGAGTCTGCGCGAACGAGCGCAGCAGACCGAGGACGCGCGTCGCATTCCCGACGAGAACATCCAAGGCCTGCAGGAGACCGGGTTCTTCCGGCTCATGCAGCCGCGACGCTACGACGGGCTGGAGACCTCACCCAACGACTTCTACCGCGCGGTCCGCATGATTGCGAGCGCCTGCGGTTCAACCGGCTGGGTCTCCTCCGTGCTGGGCATCCACCCGTGGCAGCTCGGTCTTTACGACGACCGGGCGCAGCAGGAGGTATGGGGCGACGACCCGTCGACCCTGATCTCCTCCTCCTACGCCCCGATGGGTCGGGCCACGGCCGTCGACGGCGGCTTCACCTTCAGCGGCCGGTGGAGCTTCTCCTCCGGTTGCGACCACGCACAGTGGATCTTCCTCGGCGGCCTCGTCCTGGACGCAGACGGCAATGTCGTCGACTTCCGCACCTTTTTGTTGCCGCGGGCGGACTACGAGATCGAGGACGTCTGGGACACCATGGGTCTGCGCGGCACCGGGTCCAACGACATCATCGTCAAGGACGCGTTCGTCCCGGAGTACCGCAGCCTGAGCTTCGTGGAGACCGGCCGGTGCGCCGGGCCTGGTCAGGCCGTCAACGACGCGCCGATCTACAAGCTCCCGTTCGCATCGGTCTTCTCCAACTCGATCGCCGTCCCGGTGCTCGGCATGGCCACCGGTGCGTACGAGTCCTACGTCCAATGGACGAAAGACCGAGTCCGGGCCTCGACCGGCGGCAAGGCCGCCGACGACGCGTTCAACCAGATCCGCATCGCCGAGTCCGCAGCCGCTCTCGACGCCGCGGTCCTGCTGATCGAGCGCAACATCGACGAGGAGCTCGCGCACATCGAGCGCGGCGAGAAGATTCCGATGGCGCTGCGCATCCGTACCCGCCGCGACCAGGTCAACGCCACCGCAGCCGGGATCGGCGCCGTCGACCGGCTCTTCGAGAGCGCCGGCGGTCGGGCCCTGCGCTCGGGCACCCCGATCCAGCGGTTCTGGCGCGACGCGCACGCTGGTCGGGTACACGCCATCAACGACCCGGAGAAGGTTCGTGTCATGTACGGCCAGTTCGAGCTGGGCATCAAGGTCCAGGACGCCTGGGTGTGAGTTCAACCGGTTGACAGCAGACTTCTTAGGAGCGTCCTGATGACTTTTCGATCGCTGGCTTACCTGCGCATCGAGGCGACCGACATCGGCGCCTGGCGCGATTACGGACTCAAGGTCCTGGGCATGGTCGAGGGGCGCGGGGCGAATCCCGAGGCCCTGTACCTGCGCATGGACGATTTCCCGGCTCGACTGGTGATCGTGCCGAGCGACCGTGATCACCTGTCCGCGTCTGGGTGGGAGACCGCGAACGCCGCCGATCTGGACGACGTCCGCCGTCGCTTGGATGACGCCGGCGTGCCGTACAAGGAGGGCACGGCAGAGGAACTCGCCGACCGCGGTGTCGACGGCCTGATCATGTTCGAGGACCCGTCCGGCAGCCGGCTCGAAGCCTTCCACGGCATTGCGTTGCAGCACCGCCGGGTGGTCTCGCCCTACGGGCATACCTTCGTCACCGGCGAGCAGGGACTGGGTCACGTCGTGCTCTCGACCCCCGATGACGAGACGTCGCTGACGTTCTACCGCGATGTCCTCGGTTTCCGACTGCGCGACTCGATGAAGCTCCCGCCGCAGGCGGTCGGACGGCCGACTGACGGCAAGCCTGCGTGGCTGCGTTTCTTCGGCTGCAACCCGCGCCACCACAGCCTGGCGTTCCTGCCCATGCCGACGCCGAGCGGCATCGTCCACCTGATGATCGAGGTCGGGAAGGCCGATGACGTCGGGTTGTGTCACGATCGCGCGCTGCGCAAAAAGGTGCCGATGTCGGCCACGCTCGGGCGGCACGTCAACGATCTGATGCTGAGCTTCTACATGAAGACGCCCGGTGGTTTCGACATCGAGTTCGGCTGCGAGGGTAGGACCGTGGAGGACGACACCTGGATCGCGCGCGAGTCGACCGCGGTCAGCTTGTGGGGCCACGACTTCTCGCTGGGCGCGCGATCGGAGTAGCCATGACGCAGGCCATCGACCCGGGGGCGTTCCGGCACGCACTGGGGCACTTCTGTACCGGCGTCACGGTGATCGCGGCCGTGGCCGACGGCGAGCCGATCGGCTTCGCCTGCCAGTCGTTCGCCGCACTTTCCCTCGACCCACCGCTGGTGCTGTTCTGCCCGGGGAAGTCGTCACGGACCTGGCCGCTCATCGAGTCGGCGGGACACTTCAGTGTCAACGTGCTCGCTCACGATCAACAGGACGTCAGCGCCATCTTCGGCCGCTCCGGCGAGGACAAGTTCTCCTCTGTCGCGTGGTCGCCCGGGCCGTCCGGCTCGCCTGTGCTGGACGGGGTTCTGAGCTGGCTCGACTGCTCGATCGAGAGCGTCCTGGACGGCGGCGACCACCACATCGTCATCGGACGGGTCCAAGCTATCGGCGATCCGGTGGCGGAGCGTCCGCTGTTGTTCTACCGCGGTGCCTACGCCGCGACCGAGGCGGCCGAGCCGACCCCGGGCGTTCTGGACAACCTCATCACCTGGTCCGCGGACTGGCCACGGGACGACATCTGGTTCTGAGCAGCGACCCAGGTCGCTGCTAGCGATCCGGGAAGCGCGCGAGTTCAGAGATCCAGCCCTCTCTCGCCGCGTCGAACGCTTCGTTCGACACCCTCACATCT
>JBDTFN010000196.1:0-11650 GCA_039937915.1 Jatrophihabitans sp.
CCAGGCTCGTCCAGGCGGAGGCATGACGGATCGAGAACAGCGACTCCACGTAGAGCACCCACGAGGAGACGATCGCCGCGTTGCCGGCAAACGCGGTGATCCAGTAACACCAGGCGGTGAGGAAGCCAGCGAAGTCGCCGAACTCGTGGCGGGAATAGGCGTAGAGCCCACCGTCGCTGGACGGGATGCGTTTGGTCAGCTGCCCGAACATCACACCGAGCAGCACCGCACCGAGCGCGATGACCCCGAGGACGAGGATCGAACTCGTTCCGGCGCCTGCGAGCACACCGGGCATCGTGAACACTCCGGTGCCGATGATGCTGCCGACAACCAAGGCAGTCGCCGACGGAAGCCCCAGCGTCGGTGCAGGACCGTCGCTGTCCGGCGGCGTGATGTGCGGCGGCTTGGTCGGCCGCGGCGGCGCGAGGACCATCTACTTAGCCGACCGTTGCGACTGTGATGTGGGCGTGCGGTCAAAAATTGGTGCGGTCATGGCGGTGGCCTCAGGCTCACGGCGTAGTTCGACGAGGTCGATCTCGGTGACCATGTGCGGGTCCAGCGCCAGCGGCGTGGAGGGATGGCCGCTGGGGGTCTGGATTGACATGACTGGAGCTTCGGCGAGTCCGGCCGCTTCGATCTGGTGTTTCAGCGACGTACGGTCGGCCTCGGCGAGTTGTACGGACAGATCGCGCAGTGCGATTCGTGTGGGTGGGTCGGGTGCTCGCAGATGGATGACGAGCTCGTAGTCACCCACCTGCTCAGCCGTCCGGTTTTTCGGCACGGACGATTCATCGTCGGTGTGTTCAGCGCTGCGCGGTGCGTGTGGCACGACGACGACGGGGCACTGGCCGTGCTCGGCGCAGTGGGCGCTGACCGAGCCGAGTAGAAGGCCGACGAAGCCGCCGTGGCCTCGGCTGCCGACGACCAGCATGTCGGCGCCGGCCGAGGCCTGGACGAGTACCTGCGCGGCATGTCCCTCACGCACGCACGCGCGAAGTCCGTCGGGGTGTTTGTCACCGAAAGCCTCGGCGAGGGAGTCGGCCAGTACTTGGGCGGCGTCGTTTGCTGGATTCCAGTCCGACGACACTCCGGGCATCCCCCATCCTTGTGGGTACTGCCAGCAGGTGATGACGTCGACCTCGGCTCCGGTGTCGACGGCGATCTTGGCGGCCCACCGCAGGGCGTCGGCGGATGACGGGGATCCGTCTGTTCCGACGACGATGCGGTGGCGATCGGAGTCCGCCATTGATTCGCTCATTTCTTGGCCAGCTCAGGTCGGCCGTTGGCCGCCACTGTTGCTGAGGGCTGGAGTCCGGGTACGGGGGTCAAGTTCGGTTGATCAGGTCTGCCGGCGGCGGCCGTCTCACGAGCGAGGAAGGCGCCGAGTTCGGCGATGGTGCTCATCAGGGGTGCCGGGAAGACGACGGTGGTGTTCTTGTCGACACCGAGCTCGACGAGGGTCTGCAGGTTGCGCAACTGAAGTGCGAGTGGGTGGGCCATCATCGTGTCTGAGGCGTCGCCCAGCGCGGCAGCAGCCATCGATTCGCCCTCGGCGTTGATGATCTTTGCGCGCTTCTCCCGCTCGGCCTCGGCCTGGCGGGCCATCGCGCGCTTCATGCTGTCGGGCAGTTGGATGTCTTTCAGCTCGACCAGTGTCACCTCGACGCCCCAGTCGACGGTGGTGACGTCGAGGATCTTGCGGATGTCGAGGTTGATCTTGTCGGTCTCGGACAGGGTCTCGTCCAGGGTGTGCTGGCCGACGACCTTGCGCAGGGTGGTCTGGGCAATCTGGTCGATCGCGGTGTAGACGTTCTCGATCGCGACGACGGACTTCTCCGGGTCGACGATCTTGAAGTAGGCCACGGCCGAGACATCGACGGTGACGTTGTCGCGGGTGATGATGCCCTGGGACTGGATCGGCATCGTCACGATGCGTAGGGATACACGGTGCATGACGTCAACGAACGGGATGATCAGCCGGAAACCAGGTGTGCGGTCGCCGATTACCTTGCCGAGGCGGAACAGCACGCCTTCCTCGTACTGCTTGACGATGCGAACCGACGCCGCTGCCAGGATCAGCGCGACGAAGACGACAATGATGAGGACAGTCAGCAGGACTCTCATGACACGACTCCCGGCGGCATACGCCGCCATCGATGGTTCAGGAGGACGTCCCGTAGGGGTCGTCCGGTTGAGTCGGTGGCGCCGGATCGGTGCAGGCGAGCGCGGTGCGCCGCAGGCCTTGACCGGAGGTCCCGACGGGGAGCTAAAGGCTCCTGGGCGTTGGCGGCGGACAGCCGACGTCGTACCGGGCGTGCTGGATAACCAGCAACGCCAACGCTACACCTGCCTGAGGGGACGCGTATGACGGACAGTTCACCTTAGTTCGAAGCGACCGCGTCTCAAGGAGTCGGCAGGGAGTGGGGCTCCACCAGCGAAGGTGGGTGTCCTGAGCTGTTATGACCTTTGGCCCTGCTCGCGGTTCGGGCGAGGGGCGATGGTCGAAGGACACCGTATTCGGGTCGGATGCCCGCAGTCCTTATCGCATTGGAGCCGTTGCTCATGATTTACGAGTCTGTCGATCCGTGCACCCACCCCGAGAACGCGATGCTGGGCGACCGTTGTGCCAGTGCCGGGGCAACGCTGCTGCCTCAAGGCCACGAAGCGTTCCGGCCCTGGTACCTACCGTTGCCGCCCACCACGAGATTCCTGTGCACCCCGACGGTCCTGACCGACCTCAGGCGCCCTGAGGTCGGCTTTCCGGCGTCCGGCGACGTCGGGTCAGGATGACGGCTGCCGCGGCCCGAAACGCCGGATGAGACAGCGATGCTGAGCTGGATCGTCGATCGACCAGGGCCTGTCGATACTGCTCCGCTGCGACGCATCGAGCGCGCAACTCCGGGGCCGGGCCCGCGACAGGTGCGCGTACGCATCCACTGGTGCGGCGTTTGCCGTACCGATCTGCACCTCACCGAGGGCGACCTGCCACCTCGGCAGCACCGAGTCACGCCCGGGCACGAAATCGTCGGTGTCGTCGATGCGGTGGGTCCCGACGCCGTCCGGTTTTCGATCGGCGACCGGATCGGGGTCGCCTGGCTCGCGAGCACCGACGGGAGTTGCGCTCAGTGCCGCTGTGGGCGAGAGAACCTTTGCGCGGCGTCGTGGTTCACCGGCTGGGACCTCGACGGCGGCTACGCGGACGCCTGTCTGGTGGACGAGGCGTTCGCCTACCGGCTACCCGATGGACTCACCGACGAACACGCCGCACCGCTGCTCTGCGCTGGGATCATCGGCTACCGCTCGCTGCTGCGGTCGGAGGTCCGGCCCGGCGAAGCACTCGGCATCTACGGCTTCGGCGGCAGCGCACATCTCACCGCACAGGTCGCGCTCCACCTCGGGATGCGCGTGCACGTCATGAGTTGTGGCGCGAAGAACCGCGAACTGGCCGAACACCTCGGCGTCGATTCGGTGGGTGCGGCCAACGCGACACCCCCCGAACCGCTCAACGGCGCGATCCTGTTCGCGCCGGCCGGTGACCTCGTGCCCGTCGCGCTACGAGCGCTCGCTCCGGGTGGGACGCTGGCTGTGGCCGGGATTTGGCTGTCCGACATCCCGCCGCTGAACTACGACACCGAGCTATTTCACGAGCGGAATCTGCGCAGCGTCACGGCGAACACCCGCGCAGACGGCGAGCAGTTCCTCGCCCTCGCCACCCGCTTCGGAATCCGGGCGACGACCACTGCCTACGACATGGCCGATGCCAACGCCGCGCTTGCTGATCTGGCTGGCGGCCGGGTCGGCGGGGCCGCGGTGCTGCACAACGCCTCCGCGCCGTAGCCCGGTCGTGGATGTATCCCGCCGATCTGGCTATCAACGCCGCGCTCGGCGTCGGCACTGTGCGAGCCCGAAGGCCCGTCACCTCAGACCCCTCTGAAGTCTCATGCACGGATATAGTTCGCTGAGACTCTTCTCGATCGTCTGGTTCTTCGGCTGGATGCTTTGGATCTTCCTGCTCATCCGCATCATCAGCGATGTGTTCCGCTGCCCGACCTAACTGGCGAGGGTTGGGCCGGTTGGACGCTGATGCTCGTCCTCTTCCCGTTCGTCGGCGCGTTGTGTACCTGGTCTTTCGTGGTTCGGACATGCACCTGCGGGAGGATCGAACGGCCAAGGGCAGCCGTGCCGCGCTGCAGCATCACTTGACCCAGTCGACCGCCCGGACGCACAGCTCGGCCGACGACGACATCACGACGCCCGCTGCGCTGCGGGACCAGGGAGTCTTGAGCGAGAAAGATTTCGAGGGGAGAATCCCGCGTGTTGACCAGCAGGTTGTGATCGTAGGTTGGCGGGGTTAGCGATAAGGCTGCTCAGCTGACTCGCCGAGCAGACAGGTCAGATGGGCGAGCCGGCACACGTGGTGCATCCTGTCGTTCGGCCCCGTCAACGGTCAGGACGTGTCCGTTTGATGGCGAGGCCATTGGTGAGACCTACCAGCGCGCTGCGGCCACTGGCATCGATGAAGGGCAGTCGGCTGAAGGCGTCGGTGCAGTTGCCGTTCTGAGCGTTGAGAACGGCGTCAACTGCGGCGTCGAACTGCGGTCTGGTTGCGGTGTCGAATTTGACCGGACGCCGCGCCCGCTGGAGTACGGCCCTGCCGAGGACGACGCCGACCATCTGCTGGCTGCGGCGCGGGTGCGGGCCGTCCTGGCCGTACTGCCTGACGACCAGCGCGAAGTGCTCACCTTGCGGGTCGTAGCCGACCTGTCGATCGAGCAGATCGCCGACGTCATGGGACGATCGCAGGGCGCAGTCAAACAGCTCCAACGGCGCGGGATGATCGCGCTGCGCAAGGCGCTCGCCGAACGGCAGGTAACCCTGTGAGCACCTTTGACGATGACCTCAACGAGATGAACTTCGGCAATGACAGTGACGCGCTCGACGGGACGGCGACCGCGCCCGGCGAGGCTGCCGGCGTCACACAGTTCCTGACCGAGATGCGGGCGCTGGGCCAGGGACCGGCGCCAACTCCGTCAGCCGAGCTCGCCGCCCGACTCAGGGGCGCCGAACCGCTCGCAGCGCACCGCCGCCACCCCGGCCGGATCGTGCGGCGCCTGGCCCTACCCGCCGCCGCGATCCTCGTCGCCATGACCGCACTGGACGCGAACCACAGCCTGCCAGCACCAGCCCAGCGGCTCGTCTCAAACGTGGTCAACACAATCACCCCGTTCCACATCGACCCGGTACGGGCGCCTAACCGGCCGCCGACGCCGATCCACCCCCCGCTACCGCCCTCCACAGTCCCATCCCACCCGACGCCGCCACCTTCGCCGGAGGAGACCCGCGACGACACCGGCCCGGGCAGCGACAACAGCCCGGGCAGCGACAACAGCTCGGGCAGCGACAACAGCCCGGGCAGCGACAACAGCAGCAACGGACTCAGCGGCGACGATGCCGGCGGAGGTAGCGGCGCCGCCGGCTAGCCCGGTGACGACAGGGGCGGCGCACAGGGTCCGCCGACTACGGCGCACGCACAAGTCCGGGTTGGACGACAACGAACAGCATTAGCGGTACGCAACGCGAAACCAACTCGGCACAACGACGACTGCGGTCACCACGGCTGAGGGACCGGTGATGATCCACGCCTCCATCCCGGGGCGTGAGACCCCAGGGGTCAGCTGGACTACCCGGCGTCGATCGCACGGGTGGCTGGCACGGGTACGTCCGGGCCTGGCAGGGTCAGTCTTTGGTGAGTAGGACGGCCAGCGTCGGGCACGCCGCGGCGGCGCGACGGGCGTGCGCTTCCAACTGCTCGGGCAGTTCTTGTCCGTCGAGGATCGGGTAACCCCACTCGTCGAGCTGAATCCACTCGGGCAGCATCTCCGCGCACAGGCCGTGGGCCTTGCAGGTGATCGGGTTGATGCGGATGCGCATCGTGTCACCTCCAGTCGGTCGCCGGGGCGGGCACGGGCAGCATTGGCCTCGCCCGGACCGCGGCACACGGGCCGTGCTGGGCGTGTCGGTCGGCCTCGCCGGCAAACGTCGACAGCGCACTCGCGATCATCCGGGTCGCGCCGTCGGGATGGGCGCAAGCACCGCGGCGCGGGATCACTGACAGCCATCGGCTCATCGCCGGTTCGATCTTGCCGCGGGTGGCCAGGGCCGTCAGCCCTGCGGCCAGCGCCGGCAGCCCGTTGAAGCACGGACCGCACTGCCCGGCGTTCTCGCCGGCGAGGTAGGTGGCGATCCGGGCCGCCTCGATCAGTCCGCAGACCCCATCGGCCGGCAGCGCGATCAGGATCCCGGCGCCGAGCCCGCCGCCAGCCGCGCGCATCGCGTAGTGGGTGAGGGGAAGGTGCCAAGCCAGTTCACGGGACATCCAGGTACCGAAGTAGCCGCCGATCAGCACCGCACCGGCCGCCGCGAAGGAATGTCCTTCGGCCTCGAGCGCCGCGCCGACCGTCGTTCCGGTGGGCACCTCGGCGACCCTCCGGCCGGCGGGCGTGGTGATCGTCAGCAGCATCGTGCCCGGCTCGTCGACGTCACCGACCGAACGGAACCAGTCGGCGCCGTGGCGTGCGATCAGTGCCAGTTGGGCGAGGGTCTCGACGTTGTGCACGAGCGTCGGCCGCCCGTCCACCCCGCGTTCAAAGATCCCAGGGGGACGGAGAGTCGGCTTTGCGTCACCGCCGTTGAGCCACTGGACGACCGCAGACTCTTCGCTCGACACATATCGTGCGGGGATCTCGTGGATCTTGACCGCGACGTCGCGGCGTTCGCGCAGTGCAGCGGTCATTGTGGCGACGGCGGGGCTGCCGCGGTGGACGACGAGGTGGGCTTGCTGCCCCCCGACCGACCGGACGGTGACTGCGAGTCCGTCGAGCACCAGGTGCGGGTTACGGGTCATCAGCAGGACGTCCTTGCCGCTGGCCGGCTCGCCCTCGGCGCCGTTGCCGACGACCGCCGGTCGCTTGCCTGCTCCCACAGTGCGCGCCTTGCGTCCGGCTGGGAAGCCGGCTCCGCCGCGACCCAGCAGCCCGCTTGCCTCGATCTCGCGGATCAGCGCGGCGTCGGCGCCCCTGCCGCGAGCCACCGCAGGCAGCGCGCCGTGTACGGCGAGGTGGGCGTCGCCTGACAGTGGCTTGTCGCCGTCGATGCCGGCGAGCACACGCACTTTCCATGGCGCCGTCATGAGCGTCCCGTCACGCTGCGGACAGGTCCCTGCGGACCGTTGGGGGTGACGACGCGTAGGACGGCCGCGCTTGCGACCGCGAAGGTGGCGACGATGGCCAGCCAGAAGCCCCACTTGGCCGCTGCCCCGTCGGTGCCGATCGAGACGAAATGGACCAGTCCGAGCGTCCAGGCGAGGTAGGAAGTGAGGTGGATCCAGCGCCAGACCGGCTCCTGCATCCGGACCCGGAGGAAGCCGGTCACCGCGACGACGAGCAGTAGGTCGAAGGCGATGGTTCCCCAGGCCACCCCGAGCGTCTTGTAGCTGGACGTGAACGGCACGACAGCCGAGGCGATACCGACGTTGACGTAGGAGTCGGCGATCGTGGTGATGATGTGGATGACGATGAACAGGAGGCCGAGCACGTTCACGTTGCGGTGCAGCGCCTGGGTGGCGAAACGGGGCCACGAATGTGACGCGAGGGTGCGCTGGGTCGACGCGACGCCGAGCACGGCGCCGATCGACAAAAGCACGAAACCGACGACGGCGGTGCTGCGGGTGGTGTACCAGAGCGGGTTGCTGCTGAACACGCTGGTCGCGAGCGGGGTCATGCCGCGATCCTCACACCTTTGCCTGGTCGGCGGGCCATCCGCCGAGGACGGATACCGTGCCGTCCTGCGCGACGAGGCGGGCCGGCACGTGCTGTGCTCCGAGCCAGGTTCTGGCTGCAACACCGCGGACAATGGCCGCGGTGCTCAGGGTGTTCGCATGCACGCAACTGCTCGACGCGACGGTCACGGTGCGCCAGACCGGCTCGGCCGGACGTCCGGTGCGTGGGTCGAGAATGTGATGCATCTGCTGTCCGTGGTGCGCCCAGCGGCGCCGGATCGTGCTGGACGAGGCGACCGCCGATCCGGCCGGTAGCGCGATCGAGGACTCGGGCTCGCCCGCGCCGTCGCTGACCAGGATGCGCCAGCCGCCCTCAGGGCCGGGACCGGCCGTGGCGATGTCGCCGCCGATGCTGACTAGGACCCCGATGCCGAGCTCGTCGGTGATCATCCGGGCGATCAGGTCGGAGGTGAACGCCTTGGCCGTCGCGCCGAGATCGAGGCTGAGCCCGGCCGGGACGGTGACGGTGTCGCCGTTGATCACGATGTCGCGCCAGGTCGAGCGCCGGTTCACCGACACGCGTCCGCCCGCGCAGGGTCCGGATCCGGTCGGCAGGCTGATCGCTGCGGGCCCGGTGGTGAGCCGCGAGAAGTCGCGGTCGTAGCCGATGGCTCGCATGCCATTGCCGAGTGTTGGATCGACATCGCCCTCGGTGGAGCGGGCGGCGTCGAGCGCGACCGTCAGCAGGTCCTTGAGCAGCCAGCTCACATCGACGGGCGCGCCGGCAGCGTCGTCGAGTCGCACGATCTCCGAGTCGCCCGTAAACCGGCTCGCGGCAGCATCGACATCGCGCAGGCACGAGCGGGCGTGGTCGTATGCGGCGGCCAGGAACGTCGGGTCACTCACCACGATGCGCGCAGTCGTGCTCCACACGGGCCACTCGGCGGTGTCGTCGGAGATGCGGACGGTCTCGAGCGGGCCGCCGAACCGGTCGAGGCCCGTCATGGTTGTCATGATCCACCCGTCGTGGCCTGGCCGCCGCCGTTACCGCTGGACACCGACGTGGTGTTTCTCGCCACCGCTTTCGCCTTTTCCGCTGCGTTCTTGGCCGCTGCGGCCTGCGCGGCCGCCCTCCTGGCCTGTGCCCCCGCGCTCGTCGCCTTCGCTGCTGCCCGCTGCGAGCCCGACGCCTCCGAGTCGGCTCCGTCGTCCCCCTTAGCTGCGGCGGCCTTGGCTGCAGCGTCCGCCCGAGCTGCGGCGGCGTTGGCTGCAGCGTCCGCCCGAGCTACAGACGAGGAACTTGCGGCGGACGCCGGCGTGCGGCCAGTGGATGTAGCCGAGGTCGTCTGGGCAGCGAAGGCCGCGAGCCCCACGACGGCAGTGACCGAGGCTGCGACGACGGTCGCGGTGACGATCCGTACCTTCCGGTCGCCGATCTCACGCGGATTGCGTCGGGAGCCCACACCATGGCGGACGGGAGTCGATGTCATGCCACGAAGAATCGCAACCGAAACTGTCGGGATTCGTGCGGGTTTCTGTCGAAACCCTATGAAAGCCGCCAATTGGCGTTCATACGATTCTGACAGCCACCTGACACCGCCCGGATCGGCGCAACCGTCACCGTCGCGGGTATGAGTGACGACGCCCCGGGTCAGGATGGCGCCTCCGCCGCCACCGTTAGTGTCGACTCGCGGAAGGCCGTGCAGCCGTCCTACGGAGGTGCGATGACCGAACGAGTACAGCTGACCCGTCCCGACGGCTCTGCCGTGCGCGTACTCGTGGTCGAGGACGAGGACACGCTCGCGCAACTGCTGTCGATGGCGTTTAAGTACGAGGGCTGGGACGTCCGCACCGCGGCGGACGGGCCCGAGGCCGTGCGGGCCGCCCGCGACTACCGACCCGACGTCGCCGTCCTGGATGTGATGCTGCCCGGCTTCGACGGGCTCGAGGTGCTCAAACGCATGCGAGCCGAGACCATCGACGCTCCGGTGCTGTTCCTGTCCGCCCGCGACGCAGTGGACGACCGGATTGCCGGAATCACCGCCGGGGCCGACGACTACGTCACCAAACCGTTCAGCCTCGAGGAAGTCGTGGCCCGGGTACGCGGCATGCTGCGGCGCGTCGGGGCCTCCTCTGCCCATGGCGACGCCGTCATCGTCGTCGGTGACTTGTCCCTGGACGAGGACAGCCGGGAGGTCACTCGTGGCGGCGACCAGGTCGACCTCACCGCGACCGAGTTCGAGGTGCTGCGCTACCTGATGCAGAATCCGCGCCGCGTGTTGTCCAAGGGACAGATCCTCGAACGTGTCTGGCATTACGACTTCGGTGGCCAGACGAACGTCGTCGAGCTCTACATCTCCTACGTGCGACGCAAGGTCGACGCCGGCCGCGCACCCATGATCCACACGGTGCGCGGTGTCGGATACGTTCTCAAACCGGCCGAGTGATGCCGGACCAGTCGGCACCGACCAGCCGACCTCGAGGGCGTCGGTCGCTACGACTTCGGCTGCTGGTCGTGCTCGTCACGCTGCTCGCCCTCGTCTCGGCGACGATCGGCCTGGTTACCGTCGTGTCCCTGCGCGGATTCCTCATCGGCCGCCTCGACTCGTCGCTCAACGCTGCCGGTGGACGATCCGCCCAGGCGGATGACCGGGCTCCCGACGCCGGCGACGCCGACAAGCAGAAGGGCAGCAACTTCCTGCTCGCGCCGGGCCAGGCCTCGGGCACGCTCGGGGCTCGGATCAAAGCCGGCAAGATCGATCAGGCTGGCGTGCTGGACGACGACGGGATGATCAGGAGCGTCTCCGCGTCCACCGTGAGCGCGCTGCTGACCGTTCCGGTCGACGAGAAGCCGCACACCTTCCAGGTCGGATCACTAGGCGAGTTCCGGGTGCTGGCGGTGCGTTCTCCCGACGGCGATCTGATCATCACCGGTCTACCGCTGGCCGATATTGACCGCATCATCTACCGGCTGATCGCGATCGAACTCGCCGTCGCGGCGAGCGCGATCCTTGCGGCCACAGTCGTCGGCATCGTCATTGTGCGACGCACACTGCGCCCGCTGCAACGGGTGGCCGAGACAGCCGAGCGGGTCAGCGCGCTCCCGCTGTCGGAAGGCGAGGTGGCGATAACCGAACGGATCGGAGCGCACGAGGTCGACGATCGGACGGAGGTCGGCCAGGTCGCGGGGTCGGTGAACCGTCTGCTCGACCATGTCGCCGATGCCCTTAACGCCCGGCAGGAGAGCGAGATGAAGGTGCGCCGCTTCGTCGCCGATGCGAGCCACGAGCTCCGGACGCCGCTGGCGGCGATCCGCGGCTACGCCGAACTGACGCGACGAGTAGGCGACGCCCCGCCGGAGATCTCCTACGCGATGCAACGGGTGGAGTCCGAGGCCGCAAGGATGACGACGATGGTCGAGGATCTGTTGCTGCTCGCCCGCCTGGACGCCGGGCGGGAACTTGCGCACGAGCCGGTCGACCTCACCCACCTGCTCCTGGACGTGGTCAGCGACGCCGCCGCGAGCGGACCCGATCACCAGTGGCGGATGAACCTGCCCGACGATCCGGTCATGGTCACCGGTGACGTCGACAGCCTGCACCAGGTCTTCGCAAACCTGCTCGCCAACGCGCGGGTCCACACCCCGACCGGCACCACCGTCACGGTGAACCTGATCGCGAGCCCACCCGACACCGCCGTGGTGACGATCCTTGACGACGGCCCCGGAATAGCCGAGAACGTCGTCGCGACGGTGTTCGAGCGCTTCGCCCGTGGAGAGACCTCGCGCAGCCGTGCAACCGGCAGCACCGGTCTCGGCCTTGCCATAGTGCGCGCCATCGTCGAGGCCCACCACGGCACGGTGAAAGTCACCAG